>NZ_CP038013.1:900000-1164642 GCF_004379335.1 Spiroplasma gladiatoris
CTGGATTAAATTTATAACCTCCATCAATTGAATAAAACATCATGATATTTTGACCTGCATCACTATAAGAAGTTGTTATTGCAATTATTGCTTCACTTCCATAGCCAAAAGAGTTTTCTTTATCTTCATAAAAAGTACCTGATGCTTGGTCACCATATTTTGTTGTGTATTTTGGAACAGCTGGTCCTTCATAATTTCAGTTTATTCAATCAACTGTTGTTACATGATATCAAACTGATCCAAACTTTCCGTGATTATTTCCATCTTGATCAAAAATTCCATCTGCATTTTGTAAAAAATATACATGTCATTTACCTTCGCGATAAAATCCACCTTGTATATCATTCATCATACCAGTTGTTGGATTTTGAGCGTGAAATCGATTAGTGAATTTTAAGTTGTCTATTTCTGGTAATTTATAACCTTGGTTATTTTTTGGTGTAAATGGATTTCTACAACTAATTACAGATACTGACAAAGTCGAACTAATTATAAGAGTTGATAAAATATTAATTAATTTTTTCATAGTTTTTTCCTTTTAAATAATTATTTTTGATAGTAATCAAAAGTGAAGTTGTTATTAGTTGATAATAATTTTAGTTGTTCAAAAGAATTTCCATCAATAAATTTCAATAATGAAATTGCAGAACCATCAGGCATTATTACTTCAATTGTTGTTGTATCAACATTTAAAGAAATTTTAAAATCTTTTGTCAAATCAAAATTTGTGTTATAACTTCTTTCTTGAATAAATCCATTATTTTGTTTTAAAGTATCATAATTTGAACTTCTTAGTGAAGTGATTTTATTTTTCTTTAAATCAATTTCGATTTTAGTTTTGTATTTTTTATCACTAAAAGAAAGTATGTATTTATCTGAATCAGTTACATTTTTAAAATTTAAATCGAGTTTGTAACTTCCTCCAGCTAGCTTATTTGAAATTAAGTCACTATTGTTTCCACTTTTAGTTTTTTTTCAACTGTCTTGACCTAAAAACTTTTGTTCAAATCCATACTCACCATTTTGATTTTGAGTTAGTCTAATTTCTCTTGCTAAAGACATATTTCCTCAATATCCAGTATTTGGAACAACTCTGTTGTAGTCTCAACTACTCATTCATCCAGTTCCTATTAAATGATCATTTAAATCACCGTTTTTATAATCATTAAAGAATTTTGCTGCATAAAAATCTGCTCCAAAATCTAATCTTTTAGCAGGTTGATCTTCAACAAAAACAAAATTGCTATCTAAATGACCAACTGCATAATAAGTACCTGTTCCTAAGTTATCTACAAGTTCAGGGTTTTCATTTGTATTATTACCGTTTCCACCATAAATCATTACATACTTTTTATTCTTTTGATCACCATTTACTTTTAATTCAAATAAATTGGCACATTCAACCATTGCATGTTTTGCAAGATATTCTCCTGTTTTTTTGTATTCACCAAGAGGATTATCACTAACATAAACTCCGAATCTATCAAGTTCAGATACATACATAATGAATTTATTATCTTTTTTAAAAAAATGAGGATCTCTAAAATCTGGATAAGTACCCTCAGCTTTTCCGTTTTCTAAAATTGGTTTTCCATTATTTAACAATTCAAAATTATAACCAAAGTCATTACCTACACCATTTTCATTACCTGGTGAAGAATAATACGCCATTATATTTTGTCCTTTTTCTCCTCCGTATGCAGTAGAAATAGCAACTCTTCCGTTTTTTATTTTATCTGGATTAAAATCTCCATCAACATCAAGATATAAAGTTCCTCCCGCTGCATCTCCTCAATCATTTCATTTTTTTACAGCTAAACTTTTATATTCATAAGTATTGAAGTCTTTTGTTTGAACATGGTATCATTCAGTACCATTTTTTCCAATTTGCTCACCATTACTATTATATTCTGCATCTTTATTGTATAAAAAATATAAATGCCAATAAGTTCCATCAAAAAAGGCACCTTGCATATCATTTAACATTCCTTTTTTATCTGGTGCATCAACATGAAAATTGTTTAAAAATTTATTTTGCTCATCTTTAGGTTGATATAAACTTTTATCAAAAAAGTTATATTCATCTAATTTTTTATTATCATTTTCTGTTTGATTATCATCTTTTTGTTTTGGTGTATTTTCACATGAAACAAGCATCATTGCTGAACTTGAACATATTGTTAAAACTCCTAATATGTTTAATAATTTTTTCATTTTTCTCCTAATTGTCATTTTTTATAAAATAACTTACTTATTTTATAATGAAATAAAAAAATATACAAAAAAATCATAGATAAAATATCCTATGATTTTTTTGTATATGAAGTTTGATATTAATATCCTGGTTTTTTTAATAATTTAAACATATTTTGTTTATAAATTTCTACTCCTGGTTGATTAAATGGATTTATATCCAATAAATAACCGCTCATAGCAACAGCTTTCATAAACCAATATATGGCATAACCAAACATTTTAGCATCCATTGATTCAAACTCAATAACTATATTTGGCACATCTCCAGAATTTGCATGAGCATCAATTACTCCTTTTAAAGCAGTTTGATTAATCTCATGAAACGAGTTTTTAGTTAAATAATTTAATCCGTCTAAATTTTCTTTATTTTCAGGAACTTTTAAATCATTTGATGGTTTTTTAATATCAATAATTGTTTCAAATAAAACATTTTTTGTTCCTTCTTGAATAAATTGACCAAGTGAGTGTAAATCTGTTGAAAATACACAACTAGATGGAAATAAACCAACCCCATCTTTTCCTTCTGATTCACCAAACAATTGTTTTCATCATTCATTAAACATTTGCATTTGCAATTCATAACTTACAAGTGTTTCTGCTTTATAACCTTTTTTAGTGTTCAATATGTATCTTGCAACAGCATATTGATAGGCACTGTTATTAATATCTTTTAAATCTTCATATGCTTGTTTAGAACCTTCAAACAATTTATCTGTATCAATTCCAGCCACTAATAACGGAAAAATTCCAACAGGTGTAAACACGCTAAATCTTCCTCCAATATCATCTGGAATTGTAAATGTTTGATATCCTTCTGAAGTTGCTAATTCTTTTAAAGCACCTTTTGCTTTATCTGTAACTGCAACAATTCTTTGTTTTGCTATTTCTTTTGACTTACTATCAACAAGTAATTTTTCAAATACTCTAAATGCGATTCCAGGTTCAGTAGTGGTTCCTGATTTTGAAATGTTTGCAATACCAAATTCTTTATCTTTTAAGAATTCAACTACTTGATGAATATAAGTAGAGCTAATTGTGTTTCCTATATAGATTAGTTTAACTTTGTCATTTGGAAATAACCCTCTGATCATTTCATCAGCTGCTCTTGCTCCTAAATAACTTCCACCAATACCAATTACTAATAATACTTCAATTTCATCACGTAATTTTTTTGCTACTTCTTTCATTTTTTGATATTCTTCTTTATCAAAGTTAATTGGTCAATCAACTCATCCTAAAAAGTCACTACCTTTTCCTGTTTTATTTACAATCATTTCATCAATTTTTTTAATTTTATTTTGATCAAACTCTTTTATATCTTTTTCAATTTTTGAATTTGAAAAATTAATTTTTATCATATCTTAAGCCCCTTTTAGTACTATTCTGTATCTGCTACTATATTTTTTAAGTTATCAAAACCTTCACCAGTCTCTTTTATTTTAGATTCATTTTCTTTTAAAAGTTCTGGTCTAATACGTTTATAACTTAATTTCACTTGATTTTTATCTTTTATAATATCAATTACTTCAACATCAACTTCATCACCAATATTTACAAATTGTGAAATATCACCAACAAAGTAATCTGAAAATTCAGAAATATGTATCAATCCTTTTACTATACTTGACTCGTCTGTAACTTCACAAAAGGCACCATAGTTAACAATACTTGTTATCTTTGCTTTAACTTTTTGTCCTTTTTCCATTTTTTCCTTGCTCTCCTTTACTAAAAATTATAAACTTATTTTAGGAAATTATAAATGCTTTTAAAAAGAAATAGTAAAGTTGGTGAAAATTTTGACAAATGAAAATTTAGAACAAAAAGTAAAAGATGTGATTGAACAATTAAAAATGTATGTTCGCCAAGATGGAGGAGATATGGAGTTTGTTGCATTAAAAGACAAAATTGTTTATATAAGATTACTTGGAAATTGTGTTGGGTGTGGTTTGACCAATCTCACTTATAAAGAAGGAGTAGAAAGTATTTTATTTGAAGAGTTTCCTTATGATATTAATGGTGTAGAATTAGTTTTATAAAAGGAGAGAAAATATGTTATATGATACATTTTATAGCACTAGATTTATAGAGGTTTATAGTGCAGTAATTGCAACAATTACAACTTTAACAATTTTAACTGGATCTGTAGTTTTACCTTTATTATTAAAAAAATACAACGACAATAAAACAAAACTTGACTCAGCTCAACAAGCTGCTGATGAAGCATTTAAATTGTATTATTCAGATGAGTCTAAAAAAAATGATTTTGATTGATATTATGCAGAAATTTGTGCAATTCAAAAAAGATATGGAATTACAAGTGTAAGATGTTTAAATTGTAAAAAAATTACTTCTTGCACTAAATATAACGATTGATTTAAAGATAGATTAAGAGAAATCCCAGAAGTTAATAACTTTTGTTTTAAAGCTGGTAAATTAGGTTTTAAAATTGAGCTTTCAGTATTACTTTGTTATAATTGTGTGAAAGATAAAAAAGTAGAACCTTTTATTGATAAAACAAGTATAGAAAAATAAAATATGAACGTCAAAGTTCATATTTTTTTATATATTATTTAATACTGGTTTAAAAATAATTTCTTCATCTTTATCATCTTTAATGTATCTTAGACGATATTTTGCAACATTATAAGTTGGCGAGGTAATTGTGATGATTGATTCGCCACTAACACTTGTGTTAAATTGATAAAAATGTTTTTCTCCACCAAGTGATTTAATTGAAAATTTTTCTTCTTGACTTTTACCAAAAGTATTTTGTTTTCAAAAATAAGTACCGTCTTCAGCTTTTTCTACAGATTGGTATTTTATGTAATAATTGATTATGTATTCATTGTCTAAACTAACTAAATCGTAAGTTAAATCATCAAATTTTATTTTATTTACTTGTTCTTGAGAAGCGACTGGATAACTTCTTTCATAACCATAAATTAATTCAGAAGAACTTACTTTTTTTAGAATATTTTCAAATAATTTACTTGGTTTTTCACTACCCTCTTCATCTGTTAATTTAAATATTGTTTCTATAAGTTCTTTTAAAGCGCTTATATTTTTGTTACTTATGTTCTCTCAGTTTGGTGCAACACTTTGGTCAATATCATCAATTGTGATAATTTTGCTGCCTTTAAATGATGCTACTTTTTCTTCTGATGATTGAATGTTGAAAATTGATCCTTTATCCAAAAAGAATTTACTATCTGTTTGAATATAATTTGTTATTTTTTGTGATTCTTCTGATTTAGTTTGACCATACTCAAAATTAACATAGTATTTTTTTGAATTATAAAATTCTTCAAAACCTTCACAAGCTACTAAAGATGATGAGCTTGTTGTTATTATCGACAATACACTTAACAATGAAATTATTTTTTTCATTTTTCCTCCCGTGATACATAGATATATTTTATTACTTAATATTATTATTTTTAATTATTTTTTTTATAAATAAGTTTGAAATAAAATTTAAAAATATCGCAATTAATCAAACACTTATTAATAAACCTAATATTCCCATTATTGTTATAATGATTGGTTTGTTATCTGGCATAATTGGTGATATTTGACCATAAGGAAATGGAGTAAAAGCTCCGCCAATTGTTTGTCCGTCTGGATTAAAAATTTGGGGATAATAAGTATTCAAAAATATTGCTCTTATTGAAATAAATAGCGAATAAATTGCAATCATTAAAAAATTATATCAAGAATATTTTTTAACATATGTTTTTGTAGCAATAATTTCTTTTGAATTTCAAAAATAAAACATTATAAACATTAAAGGTGAAATCATGTGTTCTAAAACTGATTTTAAAATCTTATATCAGTTATTAAATCCAACAATATTGTTGCTTCCAGATATTAAATCAATTATTGAAGTCAAGTTATATACTAAGAACATAATTAAATTTAATGTTGTTACTCTTGTTAAGTTATTTTTGTTTGATATTCATGATGGCATATTTTTATGATCTAAATTTATTCAATTTAATAGACCATAAGCAAAACTTGCCATTGATATTCAAGTTGATAAATAAATTAATTGATTGATTAAAGAAAAATCAAAGTTTATTGTACTTGTTCCGTTTTTTGGGTCTGCTTGAATAATCGATAAAAACAAATCTAAAATAATTGCAAAAAATGGAACAAAAGTTGCTCATATATAAAATGATTTTTTTAAATAATGATTAATTTTTTCTTTTTTACTTATATCTTTGTTAATACTATTTTTTAAAAGTTTCGTTTCATTTGACATTATTTACTTCCTTACTAACTTTATTATACACAAGGTTTGAAGTTCAATTAAAAAACACACCCATAACTCATATTGTAGCAAATAAACCAACTATACCCAATGTAAATAAACCGGGTCCAATTTTAGTTCAATCTAATTCTGAATATGGAAAAGGATTAAATCCTTCTTGAGGTGTTTTAATTCCTGGATAATATTTTAATTCTAATGCAGCTCTTACGATCGCAAAAGTAACATAAACTGTTACAACTAAAAAGTTCAATCAACTATATTTTTTAATGAAATCTTTATCATTCACATAATTTTTTGGAAAAACATAATAAAATGCGAACATAAAAATTGGTGTTAGCATATGTTCAAGTACAGATTTTAAAATATTGTATCAAGTATTAAAACCTATGGTTGGTTTCCCTGATGATTTAGCATAAATTAAATTTAAATTATAAACAAGAAATTGAATAAAAGTTATTGTAACAACCATAGTTATGTAATTTTTCTTTCTAACTCATTCTGGCATTGCTTGATGCTTAAAGAATGCTATTAAAGAAGTTGTTCCATAAATTGTAGTTAAAACACACACTCAAACAGATAGATAAATACTTTGACTCATAACAGAAATGTCAAAGTCTTTGGTTCTATCTGCAAAAGGACCTGGCGCTGGTTCTGTAACCGATAATATTGTGTCTAAAATTAAGCAAAACATTGGAATGATTGCAAACCATAAATAAATTGCAAACTCTAATTTTTTTGGTAATTTGAATTTCATATTACACTCGCTTTCTCTTAAAGTTTTATAAACGTTATAAATATCATTTTATAGTTAAAATTTAAAATAACCAAGTTAAATTTTTAATTTAAAAAACTTTTAGTTATTAATAAAATATTTTAATTAAAAAATAATCAAAACATTAACATACTTAATAGCAGATTTTATGTGGTTATTTTAAATTATTTATTTTTTAGTTTTTTTTCAATCTCATCAACAGCTCAACCTAATTGTTGATATTTAATTTTTGCTTGCATATTTTCTTTATCTTTGTAAATTGAAGATAACTCGTAATAAATTTCTTTAATTTCTTCAATGCTCATTTGAGAATCAACACCTAAAACAGAATATGGATCTAAAGTTCTGTCGATTTCAATTACTTCTTCGCTTTTTGTTTCTGGTGTTTCTTTTCAGTTTTTAATCTTTTTTTGTTTCAATTCATTTAATAATAAATAAATTTTATTTTCATTTTGCTCAAGTTCTTCGCTAAAAATATTATAATAAATTTTAAAATCATTAAAATATTTAAAATCTTTTAGTAAGGCTTTTCTAAGTTCTCAAATTTCATTAACTTTTTTTGTATCGCCAACTTCTTTGTAGTTGTATAAAATGTTATACTCTTCTTTAAAACTTTTTTTGTATCAAGGATGACTTGTAAAATCTTCATAACTAAATAAATATAAACGGTTGTTTTTTTTAAGAATTTTAAATCATTCTTCTTTATTTTCTTTTGTTAAAATTAAAATTTTATCTATATCCGTTGTTTTTTTATCTTTATGATCATTTTTATTTATTAACTTTTTTTTATTAATATATATTGTTAACAAAAGTAATACAACACCAATTCCTATCAACACAATTATAAAAGTTATTAATGAAGATTTTCAATTAAAGTTATCTAAAAAACTTAAATTATAGTTTAAAAACTCGTTATTTTGCATTTTTATACTCTTTTCTTTATAAAAATATTATAACTTATCCAACAGAACCTTCCATATCCATTTTTATTAATTGGTTTAATTCCACCGCATATTCTAAAGGTAATTCTTTTGTAAATGGTTCTAAAAATCCCATAACAATTAATTCTAAGGCTTGAGTTTCATCAATTCCTCGACTCATTAAATAAAATAATTGTTCTTCACTAACTTTTGAAACAGTTGCTTCATGTTCGATTTGAGATTGATTATTATAAACTTTGTTTTGCGGAATTGTATCTGAATGACTTTGATTATCTAAAATTAAAGTGTCACATTCAACTCTAGCTTTCGAAAACTTTGCTTCAGGACCAATATGAGCTAAGCCGCGATAATTTGCTGTTCCTCCTTGAAAGGTAATTGATTTAGAAATAATTTTAGATTTAGTCTCTTTTCCTAAATGAATCATTTTACTTCCAGCATCTTGATAAACACCTTTTTTAGCAACTGCAATTGAAATAGTATCTCCTTGAGATCTATCGCCTTTTAAAATACAACAAGGATATTTCATGTTGATTTTTGAACCAATATTTCCATCAACCCATTCCATTCTTCCATCTTCTTCAACAATACTTCTTTTAGTAACTAAGTTTAATACATTATCACTTCAGTTTTGTACTGTTGTATATCTAACATGACTTCTTTTTCCAACAAATATTTCAACTATTGCTGCATGTAAGTTGTTACTTGAATATATGGGCGCAGTACAACCTTCAACATAAAGTAATTCAGCATCGTCTTCAACAATAATTAAAGTTCTTTCAAATTGACCAGATTTTTGATAATTAATTCTAAAATATGCTTGTAATGGTCTTTCTACTTTAACTCCTTTTGGAACATATATAAAAGTTCCTCCAGATCATACAGCACTATTTAAAGCTGCATATTTATTGTCATTGTTTGAGACTAATTTTGAAAAATACTTTTTAAATAATTCAGGATATTTTTTTAAAGCAGAATCACAATCTGTAAAAATAACTCCTTTTTTTGTTAAGTCATCTTGAAGTTGTTCATAAACTGGGGCTGCATCTCATTGAGCGTTAATTCCCATAAAAAAGTTTTTTTCAGCTTCTGGAATTCCTAAACGATCATAAGTTTTTTTAATATTATCTGGTAATTCTTCTCAATCATTTACAACATTATCTGTACCTCTTGTGTAGTAGTAATAATCTTGAAAATCAATAAAACTTAAATCCGGTCCGAAGTTAGGTTGTGGTCTTTTGTTAAAATTTTTTAAACTTTCCAATCTAAAATTTAACATTCATTCAGGTTCTTCTTTTAATTTAGAAATTTGAGTTACGATTTCTTCATTTAAACCTTTTTCAACTTTAAAAGATGATAACTCCCCTTCGTTAAAGCCATATTTATACTTGCTTATTTCATGGATATCTTTTTCTTGTTTTAATTTTTTCATTTTAATTTATTTCACTTTCTAAAATTGTTTTTAAACCATCAGCTCCTAATAGTGCACAATTTATTCGATTACCTTGTTGATAAATTTGATGAAAAATAATTAATTCATCTAAGTTTTGTTCTTGATATTCTTTTCCAGTAATCATATTATGATAGTTTTTTAAAATTGCTAAACCTTCTTCTTTTGATTTGCCAGTAAGTTGAGAACAAAGAATATCAATTGCTGCAATACTAATTACACATCCTACTCCATCAAACTTAGCGCTTTTTATAGAATCATTTTGATAATCTATTTGCACATCAATAGAGTCAGCACAAGTTGAAGAATCTTGATACTTTACAATGGCACTTTTTTCTTCTACTAGTCCTTTATTTTCTGGATTTACAAAATGTTCCATAATAATTGATCTTAATAATATTTTGTCATTTTTATCTATCATAGTTTTTCCTCTTTATAAAATTTCTTCTATTCAACTATCTGCATCTTTTAAAGCAATAATTAATTTTTTAATATCTTCTATTGTGTTGTAAATTCCAAAGCTTATTCTTATTGTTGATTCTTCTTTTAAAAACTCATTTGATAATCTTGCACAATGCTTTCCTACACGAACTAAAATGTTATATTTTTTATTTAAAAAAGAGCCAAAATCTTGTGCGTTAACGTTTTTTAAATTAAACAAAATAATTGGTTCATTGTTATTTAAATTATAAAAATTAAATTTATTTATTTCAATCTCATCTAAGTTATCTATAAAATAGTTTTTTAAGTTTTGCAAATGTTCATTTATTTTTAAATAAGTTAAGTTTTCTATAAATTCAATAGCAGTTTTAAAACCATAAATTGCACTTAAATTTAAAGTCCCCGCTTCTAAACGCATTGGTAGTTTTGCTAATCTAAATTCATTATGAGAAATTAGCGAATTATTGCCTCCTCCATAAAAAATTGGTTCTAATAATTCTAATAAATTTTTTTTACCCCATAAAACTCCCAAACCAAATGGTCCATACATTTTGTGAGCAGAAAAAGCAATAAAATCAACATTTCATTGTTTTACATCAATTTTATGATGACTAACACTTTGAGCGCAATCAACAATAATAATTATTTCATTGTTAAAAGCTTTTATTATTTTACTAATTTTTTGAATATCATTAAAAGTTCCCATTGTGTTTGAATTTGATGCAAAAGATACTAATTTAGTTTTTGTAGACAAAGAGTTTTTTAGTTTATCAATATTAATCGAACCATTATCATTTAAATTAAAATATTTTAAATTTATTTTATTTTCTTTCTCTAAAACTTTTCAAGGTAACAAATTTGAAGAGTGTTCTAACTCAGTTAAAACTACTTCATCGTTTTCTTTAAAATGTTTTTTTAACCCGCTTACGATTTGATTTAAAGAATGTGTTGTTCCGCTTGTAAAAATTATTTGTTCGCTATTATTTTCATTAATAAATTTTGCACAAGTCCTTCTAGCTTCTTCTAAAACTTGATTTGCAATGTACGCA
Organism: Spiroplasma gladiatoris; assembly: GCF_004379335.1. Lineage (NCBI taxonomy): Bacteria > Bacillati > Mycoplasmatota > Mollicutes > Entomoplasmatales > Spiroplasmataceae > Spiroplasma > Spiroplasma gladiatoris. The sequence continues at coordinate 911,177 of NZ_CP038013.1, forward strand.
TTTTTGAACAAGTTATTGTGTGAATTAGCACCAATTTTAACATTATATTCATATTCTGCATCTAAAACTACTTTTGGTTTTAAAGTAGTTGCTGCAGAATCAAAATATATATCATTTGGGTTTAAGTCAAAATAAGGAAAAAGATTTTTGTAATTCATTTTAAAGCATTCCTTTTAGCATTTCTTTAAGCTGTTTTACAATTTGTTCATCTTCAATTTCTATAAAAATTGGTTCAAAAAATCCATTTACTATCAGTTCTTCTGCAACAGATTTTTTTAAACCTCTTGAAAGTAAGTAAAACATTTGGTCTTGATCTAACATTCCAATTGCATTTGCGTGACTTGCGACAATATCATTTTCATCAATTAATAAAACTGGATCTGAATTTGCTTTTGCATGCTCGTCTAACACTAATAATCTTAACTCTTGATGAGCTTCACTATTACTTGATTTATTTTTTATATCGCTTATACATCTAATAAATCCTTTTGAATGACCTTTTAATATTTCATAAAGTTTTATATTTGAAAGTGTGTTTCTAGATATATGATCTACTTTCACAATTGAATTTTTATTTAAATTTTCGTTTAAAATTGTAGAACTATAGATATTAACATTGCTGTTTTCACTTAATAATTTAACAGTAATATTATCATTACAATTAAAATTTGCAAAATTTGCTATTTTTAAATTTAAACTTGAGTAACTTTCAACATTAAAGGTAATGTTGAAAGTTTTTTCTTCTAAATTACTTGACTGTAAAAACAATATTGTTAAATCAATATTTAAGTTTTTAGAAATGTTAATACTTAAATCACTATTTATATTTCCAAAAATCATAATATTTTTTGCATCATTTTTAAATTCATAAAGATTTTGTTGACTATCAAAAAAATTAATAATATTTTCGTTAGAAAAGTTAATCATTAAATCAACTCCTTAACTCAGTTGTATCCTTGAGAATTTATTTTATCAACAATTTCGCTTCCTCCACTTTTAATAATTTTTCCATCAATTATTACATGGGCATGAGTTGGTTTTACTTTTTTGAAGAAACGATCATAATGAGAAACAATTATCATTCCTAATTTTGAAAAATCTAATGTATTTAAGTTATTTGATACAACTTCAAGAGCATCAACATCAAGTCCAGAATCAATTTCATCAATTAAACAAAATAAAGGGTTTAACATTTTCATTTGTAAAATTTCATTTTTTTTCTTCTCTCCACCAGAAAATCCATCATTAACAAATCTTTTTAACATACTTAAATCAAAATCTAAGTCTTTTGCTTTCAATCTTATATCTGTCATTATATCTTTTAATTTTTGCTTTTCATCATTGTGAGCATTAACAACATATTTTAAATATTCTAAGTTACTTACACCTGGAATTGTTTGTGGATTTTGCATTGCTAAAAATATACCCGCTTTACTTCTTTGATCAACACTTAAATCTAAAATGCTTTTATTATCAATTAAAATATCTCCTTTTGTAATTTCATACTTTGGATGACCCATTATCGCCATAAGTAAAGTTGATTTACCATTACCATTCGGACCCATTAAAGCGTGAATTTCTCCTGATTTTACAATTAAATCTATTCCTTTTAAAATTTCTTTATCTTCAATTTTTACATGTAGATTTTTTATTTCAATTATATGCATATAAATATCTCCTATCTTTTTAATTATAAAGATAATTGTTGAAAATAAAAATCAAATAGTAAATGAATGTTATACTTAAAACTTTCAAATAAATATTACTTATTTGTTTTTTTTCTTTATAATTATTTTGATAAACAAAATTCAAGGAGTGAATAGTGTGAAAAAATTGTTAACACTACTCGGAAGTTTAACACTTGTAACAAGTGCTGCGAATGCTGCAATTGCGTGTGGAACTTACGATATTAAAAAAGACGGTAACTCAGTTATTGCAAAATTTTTAAAAAGTTTAAATGGAAAAGCAGAACTAGATGCATCAGATGTTTTGTGAGATTTGATTAGTAGTTCTGGTCCATCAAACAGAGAAACATTTCTAATTGAAATGCTTCAATTAATGAACGTTTCATTATTAGCTAATTCAAATACATATTTTGGAAAAGATGGCACATTAAAATTAGATGAAAGCAATCCTGTTTATAACAAAGGATTAGCAGACACTTTAATTTATAGATGAGATTCTTTAAATAAAGCAGTCGATCAACAAATTACACGTGAAAAAGAATCATATAAAGTTAAACACGGTAAAAAATGAGAAGATAAATGAAAAGATATGCTTTATGAAAAATATACTGTATATCAAAACAAGAAAAAAGAAATGGATCAAGATTTCTTAGAAAAAAAATATAAAGCAAATATTTTACTTACAGATACAAACAACAATGCAACTAAAGCTATTTTAGATGTTTTATTAAACACTGATAGTTATGGTGTTACATGAGTTTCTGTTCAAACTGTAAAAAATAAGTTTGATAAATTAAATGATGTAAAAAATGATGCTAATAAATTTAATGCAGTTTTTGATGCTGATAAAAAAGCAATAAGTCAAATTCAAAACTCAACTAAGACTAAAACAAGTGAGTGAATTAAATATGATGATAGCTTAACAGCAGATCAAGCAAAAGCTATCATATCAGGAATTGAAAAATCTAAAATAGTTTGTGATGTTCCCGAAGATATAGACCAATGAGTTGCAACTTCAAGTTCAACTAGAAAAGGAATGTTAAGTAATTCACAAATTTATTTTTTAGAAAAATTCTATCAAGTAAAAGCACCTTTAGCTATAAGTGAAATTACAGTACCTTTTGCAACTAATGGTAAATTTGATGATGGTATTAGTTATGAAGACTTTAAAGGTGATAATAATACGAATGCTATTGATTTATCAAAATTATTAATGAGTCTTCAAACTGGTGGAAACACATTTTGAACAGAAGCTGCTAGAAACTCAAGCAAGTTAAACACTGGATCAATGAAAAAATATGATAAATTGTTAACATTAAAATCTACAGATTTTTCTGATTCTTTAAAAAGTGTAGTATACGACTATGTTTTAGGTACAACTGTTAAAGGTGGTATAACAGAATTAAAATTTGAAGATGGCGAATATGAAAAGAATGTTACATCTTTAACTACTACTTTATCTAGAAAAGTAGCTGATGCTGGAAGCGAAAAAGCAGACAGCGAAAACAAAGAAGCTAATAACTTTTATGCGACTTTATCAGGTAATACTGGTAAATTACTTTTCATTGATACTGATGGTCTTCATATCGTTTCAATTGATGGATATGACAAATTAAAAAACGAAAAAACAAGCGCAAAAGAAGGTTTAACTACTTTAGATCAGTTACAAGCATACAATGAATTTCATAAATTAACAGATAATCAAAAAATTTATTATATGAATGAAACAGATAGTGATAAGTCAAAAGACTATATGAATATTTTAAATAGTTCAATTAAAAACGATTATTTAAGATATTTAGCAAATAGTTCATTGATTAGTGGAATTTCAGATGCTCCAGTTGCTTTTGATATTGTTGGAGAGTTAAAAACATGGGTTTCTGTAACAAGCTCAACAGACACTGAGACTTATTGAATGACTGCTGTATTTGATTACTTTAAAAAAATAACAACTAAAACTAAAGAAACTAATAGTACAGAAGAAATTGAAGGATTTATTGGAAAACTAATTCAGTTCAGTCAAGATGATGCGCCTAACGAGGAAGGTGACAAAACTGCAAAATCAATGAAACGTTGAGTTACAAATAAAGTTAAAGTAGCTCAATCAAACCTTTATGTTGCACCTCAAATTGCTTTTGCTGAAAAATATAAAACTTGAGTAAAAACTATTAGATCAAATACAACAACTGGTTATCCTAAAACTGTAATTGAAAATAGTAAATTTGGTGTTGAAAAAATTGGACAAGAAGTAGCGAAAATATGACCAGAGGATGGTAAAATTGTTGCTAAACAACCAGAAGCAACAAAAAATAGCATAAATAATAATTTATTTTATTACACTTTTAACAAAATTGGAGGTATGCAATAATGAAAAAAATACTTAGTTTATTAGGTGCAATATCTTTATTTGCTTCAAGTAGTGCTGTTGTTGTTTCATGTAAAAAAGATAGATATGATAAAGTTACTTTAAATCCAGAATTAGCAAAACAAATAATCGCTGCATTAGCAGGAGATCCCTCATTAGTTAATAAAGATTTTGGAGATATTTTTTCAAGTTCTGATGCAACAACAATTATTGTTAGAATTATTAATGATTTAATAGCAAGAAAATATGGTTATGATTCAACTAATAGTATTTTAAGTAAATTAGGTTTAAGTCAATATGAAAGCGAAAACTCTGAAGGTTATTTACCAGAAAAATTTACTAATACATACGAAGAACAAGCAGGAACTGTTGCTGAAGACTTATTATTTACTGAATATACAAAATCAATTTCAGGAACAAGACTTGATTTTAGCCAAATTAATACAAAATTATTCTCTTTAAATCCTATTGAAAAAGTAACTGTTAACACTTTAGATGGAGGTACAACAGAAGTAAATCCAGAAGCTACAATAACTTTTGGTTCTGATAACAAAGTTTGAGCAATATTAGCAGAAACTCAAAAAGATGGTACAAAAATTCAAAACTTACCTGAATTAAGTGATTTAACTCAACCGATTAAAGATAGCACATTTAAAGTAAACGGAGTACGTATTGCTCCAAAAACTGCTCTAAAATTAAGATTTCAAGATTACTTTAAAAATGAATTAATGAAAAACATTATTTCAAATCTATTAACTATGTCTTATATGGATTCAAGTTTATTTTCAATTTTACCTTCAGATAACGGTGAAATGAGTCCGTTTATAAACACAAGTTCAACTTTATTTTCAAAAACCCAGTCATGATTTACAACAAACACAACTGGAGAGAAAAGAAATTGAACAACTAATGTAAGAATGGTTTGATCATTAAAATTTAAAAAAGATAATGAAAAAAAAGTTAGAGATGAATTAGATAAATTAAAAGCAAATAATACATTTGACTTTTCAAACGGTCATTTGTCAAATACAAAAAAATTAAAAGATGTAATTAATCAATTAGGAACTGACTTAAAAGATGTAATTTATAACGATGATAACTCAAACGCTTATGATTCGTTCTTTGGTGTTCAAGGATACAAAGGATTTACAATCTTTGAAAATGGAACAGCAATTGGTAATAACCCAATTTCAGGAAAAAACTATGAAACTGCTGTTAAAGAATCTACAAAATCAAGTATATTATTAAAATCAGGAAGTCCTTTCTTTGAAGATAGTGAAGATAAAAACATTGAAGAAATAGTATTTTCATTACCAATTTATATGATTGAACTACTTGGAGCTAGTGAAGAATTAGGCGAAACAGCAAGATATAAAATTCAAGGCGCTGGAAATTCAAATGATGCTAAAGCTATTGAATATGGTTGATCTGGATATGGTTCAAGTAAAACAAAATATAAAGATATTTGAAATCAAGATAACAATAAAGAGTATCATTCTTTAGACGTTCAAGAAATAGCTGCAAATGATTCATTTAGAAATGCGATGATTAACCAAATTAAATATATGGTTTCACAAGATTCTACAATATCAGAGTTAGCAAAAACTGTACTTTATACTAAATACTTAAATGCAGATGATATTTACTATGCTGGATTATATAATTCAATTGGTAAATATATTAAAAACGACAAAGATGCAGATGATTAAAAAATATTACTAATTTAAAATTAGTAATATTTTTTTATTTCCCCTTACCTTTTCATATTAAAATTTAGTAAAATAACGTTAGAAAAGGTGAAAAGAAATGGAAAATTGTATATTTTGCAAAATTATTGATCAACAAATACCTTCAAAAAAAATATATGAAAATGAATATGTATATTCATTTTTAGATATTAGTCCAAATTCTGATGGTCATTGTTTAGTTGTTCCTAAAAAACATTTTAGTGACTTTCAAAACACAAGCAGTGAGTATTTACATCATGTTTTAGATGGAAAAAAAGAAGTATTAAAGTTGTTAGATGAAAAATTACCAAAAAAACCTTTAGGTTATAATTTTATATCAAATCAAGGAGAAGAAGCATTTCAAACAGTATTTCATTATCATGAACATATTATTCCAAAATATAAAAAAGATAAAGGATATACTTTTTTAATAAAAAAAGAAGAAAATGATTTAAGTGATATTGATGATATTCATAAAGCACTAAAATAAAAAAATATAGAATCTAATTTTTAAGATTCTATATTTTTATTTTTTATAGTGTTTTAAAAAACTTCTACCATCCTCAGTAATAATTCTAGAAGTTCATCCCTTTTGTTCTACTTTTGATAATTCTTCATTAACTTTGTATATTCTTGCGTCTAAAGCATCTAGTGATGAAACAATGACAGCTTCTATTAAACTTGGTTCTACTGGTGAACCATACTCATTTTTACCGTGACTTGAAAGTATTACATGTTGTAGTTTTACAGCATCTTCATAGTTTTCATTTTCAAGATTTAATTCATCAGCAACCGCTTTAACAAAATTGCTCCCTATACTAATATGGCCAATTAACTTACCTTCATCAGTATAATCTGAAGCGTTTTTACCATTCATCTCTACTATTTTTCCAATATCGTGTAAAATAGTTCCACAAATTACTAAATCTCAATCAATATTTGCATATTGATAAATATCTTTTAATCCTAAAGCTGATTTTAACAAAGAAAAACTATGTCAAAACAAACCTCCTAAAACGTTATGATGAATTGATGTTGCAGCTGGATAAGTTTTAAATTTTTCTTCATTTTCTTTAATTATTTTTAATGTGATATTTTTATAATTACTATTTTCAATATTTTCAATCACTTCAATCATTCATTCATAATATTTGTCAATATTTAAAGGCGCAGATATAAAAAAGTAATTTTCTTCAACTCCATATTTTTCGTATTCTTGTTCATCAATTATATGATATTTCATTATTTTTAGTTGAAGTTGTTGACGATAAAGGTTAACTGCACCTTCTACTTTTATTATTAAACCTTCTTTGATAATTTCTTCATCATTAGAATCACAATTCCACAGTCTTGCTTCAATTCTACCTGTTTTATCAACTAAATTTATTATTAAATAATTAGCTCCATTATTTCCAGTTGATATTGATACTTTTTCAATTCTTGCAATTATGTTTATATTTTTTGAATCATTTTTAATTTCTTTAATTCACATAGTTACCTTTCTACTACTTTCTTATAATAACAAAAAAATACCTATATTAAATTAATAAACCTGGATTTGATAACAAATTACTAAATTCATTAATAAATTTAACAGCATCTTTCAAAGATAATGCATTTGCATTATAATTCAAATTAATTATTACATAATTTGAAACTATCATATCATTTTTTAATTTATTTTGAACAGCTCCTAATGATATAGAAAGAATTGAATTATTGTCTAAAGTATTGTTAAATGAATAAATGTCAAAATCAGACAAATCATATAAAGCAATTGCTTCTATATTTTTATCAATACTACTTTTTTCAATACAACTTGCTATTTCGTTAATTGATTTTTGTTTATCTAAACTTATTTTCAAATATTCTAATTGATTCTCTTTGTTTTTAATAAGACTTATATTATTTTCTTCTTTTACATCACTTTCAAAGTTTTCTAGAGTTAATGCTAATGCTTTAACATAAAAACTGTTTAAATTTAAGTTAATATTTTTCGCTTTGAATGCATCGTACATTATAGTGTGTAAATTTAATAATGCTGTAATATCGACTTCTTTTGTTAAGCAATTATTATAAATTACTTGATTTTGGACATTATTGTTTTTATTTATAACATTATTTAATATCTGTTGTTTTGCATTAGATAAATCATGTTTTAATTCTTCAACTGCATTTTCAATTACTTCTAAAGCTTCTTTTTGATCTTTTTGCGCTTTGATAAGTTCTTTTTCTATAATTTCAATATTTTCTGTTTTTGCATCAATTGTATCAAGTTTATCATTTTGATTTGATAAATCTACTTTAATTCTTTCTAACTCTTTTTCATTTGTAAACCTAGAAAGAAACTCAGAATTTTCTACATTTTTTTGTAATTCATATTCACGGATTATTGGATCGTGCTTTTCAAATATCACTTTATCTTTTTCATCTTCTAATAAATGTGGAGGGTTTTTTGAGTTTATATTATCATTAAATTCTGATGCTTTTTTTGGAAATTCATGCTCGATATCAATAGTTTTTAATTCTGGTTTTTTAAATTCTTTGAATAATAAATCTTCTTGCTTATTATTTAAAAAATCTTTATTAATTTCATCTAATGCTTGAGTTTTTGAAACTTCATAATCGTTATTATTTAAAAATAAATTATTATTTATTTCTTGAGTAATGCTTTCAACCTGAACATATCCACCGCTTTGATCTTCTTTGTTTGAACTTTCTTCAATAAGAATTGTTTCAAAGTTAATATTTATTTTTTCTAACTCATCAGTTTTTGAAATATTATTATCATTAAAATCTTGATTAACCTTTTTTTCATTTGCATCAATTTCATGATTTGATAATTCTACATCTAAAAAGTCTTTATTAATTTGATTTAATGATTGGGTTTTTGAAACTTCTTCATCTATATTTTTATTTATATAGTTATTGTTTATAATTTCTTGAGTTATTCCTTCTACTTCAACCATTTTTTCTTTATTATTGTCAATTTCAAGGCTCGTTTTGCTAATAGAATTTGGTAATTTATCTGAGTAATCAACTGTATGGGTTGTTTGCTCACTGTCAATACTAAATTCTTTATCTTCTGTTACTTCTAAAAATCCAAAATCAGATAACGCATCTTTTAAAGTATCATTTATTTCATCAGGTTTTTTTAAAATACCTTCTAACTCTTTATTAGACATAATGTCAAAAACTAAATCCCCATGTGAAACTATTAGTGATTCAATCACATAAATATTTTTTATAACACCATCAATTGGCGCATATACTTTTACACTTTCAAGTTGAGTTGAAATTTGTGCAACTAAATCACCAGATTTTACTGGTTGTCCATCTTTTACAAAGACTTTCTCCACTATTCCTTTATATTTTTTTGAATTTTTAAATTTCACTTTTTCCATACATATAGCCCTTTTCTATGTAAAAATGTGTTTTGCCCAAAAACACTATACTATTATTTTATAGCAAATTGATTAAATACTTAAAAAATTTTTTTTAAGTATTCTTCTAAGTTTTTTATGCTATTTTTGTATATAAATTCATTTTTTTCTTCTTTAGTAGAAAATTGTTTGTCAATATTAATAATTCCTAAGTTTGCTTTCATTGGTTTTAATTTTTTAATTTTAGGATTCGTTATGTATTCAATTAGAGAACCTAAAATTGTTTCTTTTGGAAACGCTATAAACTTTTTCCCTTTATTATGACAATATAAAGCAAAAAACACTATAAAAGCTGACGCAAATGACTCAATATAACCTTCCACTCCTGTAATTTGTCCTGCAAAATATATATTTTTGTTTCTCATAACTTGAAGTTTTTTATTTAATATCTTTGGTGAATTTAAATAAAAGTTTTTATGCATTACACCATACCTAACAAATTCGGCGTTTTTAAGCCCAGGGATAGTTTGAAACACTCTTTTTTGCTCGCTTCACGTTAAATTTGTTTGAAACCCAACCATATTGTATAAAGTATCAATAGCATCATCTTTTCTTAGTTGAATAACAGCATATGGTTTAATATCGTTTTTTTCTAAATGATTTGGAGATAATGGTCCTTTTAATAAATTCTTTTTTGAACTTATAGCGATTTGTTCTATCGGTTGACAACCTTGAAAAAAGATCTCTGTTTCAAAATCTTTTAAAGTAACTTTTTTAGCTTCAATTAAATTACAATAAAATTTATCAAATTCTTTTTCGTTTAGAGGCAAACAAATATAACTATTATCATTTGAATGTCTCGAATTAAAATAAGCTATATTAAAATCAATTGAGTCTTTTTTGATAATTGGTGCAGAAGCATCTAAATAAAATAATTTTTGTTTACCAACAAGAGTGTTGATTTCCGCTCTAAATTCATCGCTTATAAGAGGACCGCTACATATTATATTTATTTTTGTATTATCAATTTTAACAAGCTCTTCTTCAAAAACTGTTATATTCTTTTGTTCTCTAATTAGCTTTTCTACAAGATTTGAAAACTCTTTTCGATCAACTGCTAAGGCATCATCACTTGGAATTGCAGTTTCATATGCACATTTTAAAATAAAAGAATCTAATAACTCAAGTTCTTTTTTTAAAATTCCTACTGCATTTTGAATCGATTTACTTCTAAATGTATTAGAACAAACTAATTCAGCAAAAGTTTCTAATTTTTGTATTTCGTTTTTATTAATTTTCTTTTTTTCATACAAGTTCACTTTGATATTGTGTTTTGCAAGTTGAAATGCCAATTCACATCCTGCAAGTCCTGCTCCAATTATATTTACTTCCATATTTTTCCTTATCTATAATAAATAAAAAATATTTACATTTTTGTAAATATTATAAATATTTTTTAAGTTCTCTTACTTTATCCAATTTTTCTCAATTAAATTCTTTTTTTCCAAAATGACCATATTTTGATGTTCTAAAATAAACTGGTTTTCTAAGTTCAAGTAGATCAATAATATCTTTTACTCTAAATGAGAATGTTTCATTTAATGCTTTATAAATTATATCCATACTTACTTTGTTAGTTCCAAAACACTCTACAAATATTGAGATTGGGTCTGCTTTTCCAATTGCATAACTTAATTGTATTTCTACTTTAGAAGCAAGTCCAGCAGCTACCATATTTTTAGCTGCATATCTCGCCATATAAGCTGCGCTTCTATCAACTTTAGTTGCATCTTTTCCTGAAAAAGCACCTCCACCATGTCTTGAATGTCCCCCATAAGAATCAACAATGATTTTTCTACCTGTTAAACCAACATCTCCTAATGGTCCACCAATTACAAAGTTTCCAGTTGGATTTATTAAAACATTAAAATCAGTATTTAAATTATGATTTTTTGCAATTGGTAACATAATGTTGTTTTTTATAAATTCTTCAAATTCTTTTTGATTGTAATCTTTGTCATGCTGAATTGACATTAGTATTGTAGAAATGTGTGGATTTTTAGGATTTGTATAATTCATTGTTACTTGTGATTTCATATCTGGTTGAGCGTACTTAAAAGCACCTGCTTTTCTCAGTCTACTTGCTAAATGAACAAGATCATGAGCTAATTGGATAGAATAAGGCATATAACTATCTGTTTCATCAATTGCATAACCAAACATTACCCCTTGATCTCCAGCTCCTAAATCACTGTCATCTTTTACTCCTCTAGCAATGTCAGCTGATTGTTCACTTAATTTAATCATAACTTCACAATTATTAGGGTCAATTCCTGTGTTTGGGTCGTTATATCCAACTTTATTTAATACTCTTCTAACTTGTTGTTCACAATCAACTTTTGCAGTTGAAGTAATTTCTCCTGTAACAAGTACGAAGTTTTTGCTTGCAACAGTTTCACAAGCAACTCTAGCAAATGGGTCTTGTTCTAAATAAGCATCTAAAATTGCATCTGATATTTGATCGCATAGTTTATCTGGATGTCCTTCTGAAACTGATTCACTTGTAAAATAATTTTTCATAATAATCTCCTTTTTTATATAAAAATGACCCAAAAGGGTCATTTTAAAGCATTTAGATTTTTACTCTTATTGCTGGTTTCCCCTGATTTGAGCACCTAATTTAATAGGTTGCTACTGCTTCTTTAAGTTTACTCTCTCAGCAGTTCTTAATAAAAATATTGTCTTAAATATAATAACAAATTTTAAATAGATTTTATAAATTTTTCAAAGTTTTGATCATTATTAACAGCAAATCAATAGTGTAATTGGTTTTCTAACGGTATAGATTTGACATTCTTATTTTTTAACTTCAATAATAACTTAGCAGCTTTTTTTGGTTTTGTATATATATCTTGTTTTGGCAAAAATAATAAAATTTCGTTAGTAGCATTATTGATGTTTTTAATAATTCTTTTTTTTAACAAGTAATTTTGTCAACCTTCCCTGTATAAGTATGCCCCTTTTTCTAGATGATTTATATCAAAATTTTTAGCAATTTCTTGATCATCAACAGTATCAATACCAATAAACTTATCTTTTAGTTTTATTTTTTGATTAATAAGAAAACCAAAACATAAAGCCATTATTTTTGAAAAATTGGTTTTATAACCATTATTTAACCTTAAACTTAAAGCAATTATTTTAGTAACATTTTGATTTTTACTAAATTGCATTATAATATGAGAGCCAAAACCTGAACCAAGCAATATTATTTGTTTTTTTGGGTATTTCTCTTTTAAAGTATCAATTAATTCTTCTATATCAGAAATAGTTGCTGCTTGTGTAGCGTTTTTAAAATCTTGATTTTTATTGCATCCTCTTTGATCAAAAGCTATTATATCAGTTTGTATTTTATTCAATTTAAAATAATTTATCAAGTTACTAAATTCTTTGTTACTAGATTTAAAATCATGCACACAAACTATTAATTTTTCATTTTCTTTTTTAATAAAACCTTCAATTTTTAAACTATATCCATCTTTTGTTGTAAAACTATTTAAATTTACAAAATTACCTCTTTGTTTTGCTTGTGATTTAAACTTTAAACTGCTCATTTTCACATAGCGATTTATAAAATAAAGTAAAATAAAAAAAATTGTTGTAGCACCAATTATATAAAAAATTGGTGTTATTAACTCCAATAAAGGTTTTCAAATCATTAAACACACCTCTTAGCATTAAGATTTTATCATAAAAAAATACAACAATAGTTGTATTGACTAATTAATCACCATGAGAAAGGTCTAGAGCATAAACATCAAATTGCCCCATAAATCAAAATGCAAATATTACGTTTTGTCTTCTAACAATAAATTCGTCATTCCCCATAACATTTATTGCTTCGTAGATTACATTACCAGCGTCTTGTTCTAGATTAATTCTCATTCTTTCAAAATCATAAATAGTTGATCTTCCGTACATTTCATTTTTACGTTCAAACTCAACTTCTGTTAAAATTCTTTCGTATGTATCTCTATACTTTGCAACTGTTTTTAATCTAGTTTCAAGCCCTCTACACACATTCTTTACTTCCTTATCTAAGGCAAATAACGCTTCATGTAAGTTTCTAAGTTTATCATGTCTTTTCATAATATACCTCTCTCAATTTAGGTCTAACATTAACCTTAATAATATATATTATAGCATAAATTGAAAATTTTTTTCACCTTTATGAGTTGCACGGGTATTAGATTATGTTAATTCTTTTGATTTCATAAACCTTATTGTTTTGAACTTTTATTAAAACCCCTCTAACTTGACCGATGTTTTCTGAAGGAATAAATTTTGTAGGTAATTTTGTTTTTTCTTTAAATATAACTTCATCTGGATTTGCACCAATTATAGAGTTAATTGGTCCTGTCATACCAATATCAGTAATATAAGCAGTTCCTTTAGGAAATATTTGTTCATCGGCTGTTTGTACGTGAGTATGAGTTCCAACTAAAGCTGTTATTTTACCATCATAATTTCAAGCTAAAGCCATTTTTTCAGCACTTGCTTCTGCATGAAAATCAACAATATGAACATCGCTATTATTTTTTTCAATTAATTTATCCATAATTTCATATGGATTATTGACATGATCCATAAAAGTTGTTCCCATTAAATTTGTTATTCTTATTTTTAAGCCATTTTTTTCAACAACAACACTACCATTTCCCGGTAAACTATCATACATATTTAAAGGTCTTAATAAATCTTTTGTTTCTTTTATAAACTCAATAGTTTCTTTAATTTTAAAGATATGATTTCCAGATGTAATCACATCCACCCCAAGGTTTTTTAAAAAATCATAATGATTTTTATTTATTCCTTTTCCATGTGAAATATTTTCTCCATTAACAACTATAAAATCTACTTGATTTTCATTGACTATATTTTTAAGATGTTTTTGTAATGCATCTCTTCCAGATTTTGAATATACATCTCCTATTATTAAAAAATTCATTAAATTTGTTCCTCTATTTTCTTAATTAATATATCTACATTAAGATTGTTATTTTTATAATCATCTATAGTATTTTTAATAATCATAAATTTTTTACTTAATTGTAATTTAGTTTCAAAATCTAATAGATTTAAGATAGTTTTATTAATACTATCATGAACAGCTGTTCTTGAAACTTCCATTTGTTCTGCTATTTCTTGTAATGTTAAATCTTCAAAAAAATATAGTTCATAGTATTCTTGTTGTTTTTGAGTAAGTAAATTTTTATAGTAATCATATAAAATATTTGTTTGTTCATTTTTAAAGATATTATTCATTTTTATCTAAGTCTTCTTCCATAAAGTCACTAGTTAATTCTCAAATATAATCATCTAAATCAAATTCTTTAATATCTTCTACTTTTTCACCAAAACCAATCAATTTTACAGGAATATTTAAAATATCTTTAATAGCAATTGCAATTCCACCTTTACTAGTACCATCCATTTTTGTGAGAACTATTCCAGATACGTTAGTTGCTTCTGAAAATGCCTTTGCTTGATTAACTCCATTTTGTCCAGTTTGAGCATCAATTACTAATAATCTTTCATGTGGACCATCAACAACACTTTTTTTAACAATTTTTGTCATTTTTTCAAGTTCTTTCATTAAATGCTCTTTATTTTGCAGTCTTCCAGCTGTATCAATCAATAATAAGTCATAGTTATTTTCTAAGCCTTTTTTTACACCATCAAAAACAACACTTGCTGGATCTGAAGAGTTTCCTTTTATTAAATCTACTCCATTTAATCTTTTTGTGCATCATTCTTCTAATTGTTCAACTGCACCTGCTCTAAATGTGTCTGCCGCTGCTATTAATACTTTTTTGTTTAAAGTTGAAAAATAATTAGCTATTTTTGCAATACTTGTTGTTTTACCAACCCCATTAACTCCAACCATTACAAAAATATTTAGTCTACCATCAACTCAATTTAATTTAGTATTGTACTTACCAGAATCATTATAAGCATCATACAATTCTTCTACTAAGATTTCTTTAACATCATTAAAAGTGTGTTTTGGTTTAACTTTTTTTTGCACTCTATTAGAAACTTCTAAAACCATTTTCATTCCCATATCAGTTTTTACCAATACATTTTCTAATTCTTCAAAAAAATCATTATCTGCATTTTTATATTTTTTGCTTAGTTTTTTAATATCATTTGAAAAAGTTAGAGTATTTTTATGTTCTTTAATATGTTTTTTTTGTGTTTTTTTAACTTGTCTTCTTTCTTTTAAATTTGACCAAAACCCCATATATTTCTCCTTTATATATATTAAATTGTATAGTATTTTTTATGCCATTTTATTAATTATGACTTTAATTTTTTTACTAAAAATTACACTAAAGATATTTTATAACTATAATTATTTTTTTATATTTTTTAATGATATTATAAAACAAATCATAATATTTATAAATAATATATAATAAATATGTAGTAATTTATTACTAAAAGAAACAATAAAGGTGGATTGTATGAAAAAATGATTTAAAATCTTATTTGCACTTAATTTAAATGCTACACCGCTTAATGAATTATATGGTGTAACTCAAAAAAGAAGTAGTAAATATAAAGATTTTTTAGATAATACCGAGATTGATTTTTATTTTAAAAAAGATTTAAGTTTTAAAGGTACAGATGATGAAGCTGTTATGGCTAATTTAGATAATATTGTTAAAGATAATTTTTTAGACTATGAATTTGGTGAAAAAATTTTAAATTTAACAAATTATGAATTTTTAGAATATAAAGACTATCAATTAACTTTAAAGTTTTTTGACAAAGAAGATCAGCATTGCTTAGGTAGTTATGTAACAAAAACCTTTGATATGTGAATTTATAATTATGATAATTTTGAAAAAATGCAAAAAGAAATAATTAATAAAACTAAACTATTCATCCCTAAAACTCTTGTTACTTTAGATCAAATTATTAAATATGTAGATAATTTTTATCAAGAACAATTTAATAAAATAGCAAGAAAAAATATGTATTTAAATGATGAAAAAGACTTTTTTAATTACTTAAGTTTTTTTGAAATTGATGATAATGGAAATTTAAAAGCTGAATTTTTAGGTTCTAATATCTTAACAATTCCTTTAAATCAAGCATAATAAAAACCTACACTATATCGTGTAGGTTTTTATATTTAATCTTTTTTGTTTTTTGATTCTTCTAATTTATTTTCAACACTTTCTCCATACTCTTCAAATTTACCAGTTCTTATAAACTCAAGTGTTTCATCAATATTTATAAGATGTTCTCCAGCTCTTTCAAGATTTTTTAATTGTCTAATAATAGTAATAATTTTTTTAGCTTCTCCTTGATCTTTAGTTTCAAACAATCTTTCTGCTAATTTTAAACTTAAATCTGAAAACTGTGAGTTTAATTGTTTTTCCATATTTGCCACTTTTTCATTTTGATCATCATCATAGTTTTCAATTAATGCAGAAACTATATTAAGCATTTCGTTTACTAAATCAAACATTCTAGAAATATAATCAATTTCTAAAGTAACAGGTTTATATTTTACAGTAAATGTACAGATATGTTTTGCTACATCAGCGATCCTTTCAATTTCTTTACTTATTAAAATCCCACCAACTGCAAGTCTTAAATCCCCTGCTACCATTTGTTGTTTTGCAATTTTTCATAAAGCCATACTTGTAAACTTGTTTTGCAAGTCATTTATTCTTAAATCTTCTGCAACAACTCTTTTTGCTAATTCATAATCCTTATTTTTTAAAGCATTAAATGTTCTTGCATATTGTGATTTAGTTGCTTCAACCAAAAAAATTAACTCTTTTTTTATTGTGTTGATATCATTGTCTAATATTTTATTGTATGACATTTTTTCACCTCTAACCAAATCTTCCTGAAATGTAATCTTCTGTTTTTTTATTTTTTGGATTAGTAAATATTTTTTTAGTTCTATCATATTCTACAAGTTCACCTTGTAAGAAAAATCCAGTGTAATCACTTACCCTTGTAGCTTGTGCCATTGAGTGTGTAACTATTACTATTGTATATTCTTCTTTTAATTTTAAAATAAGTTCTTCAACTTTAAGTGTAGCAATTGGATCTAGTGCACTAGTTGGTTCATCCATTAATAAGATTTTTGGTCTCATCGCAATAGCTCTTGCTATACATAATCTTTGTTGTTGACCACCACTTAATCCAAGCGCTGAATCTTTTAAATTATCTTTTACACTGTCTCAAAGCGCTGCTTTTTTTAAAGAATCTTCAACAATTTGATTTAAGGCATTTTTATCTTTAACACCTTGATTACGAGGCCCAAAAGCAACGTTATCATAAATAGACATTGGAAATGGGTTTGCTTTTTGAAAAACCATACCTACTTGAGTTCTTAATTTAACAACATCTACTCCAGATTCATAAACATTTAAATCATTTACAAATATTTCACCATCTGCTAAAGTTGAATCAACTAAATCATTCATTCGATTAATTGATCTTAACAAAGTTGATTTTCCACATCCTGAAGGTCCAATAAATGCAGTTACTGTATTTTCTTTAACTTTCATATTAATATCAAATAAAGCTTGTTTGTCGCCACCGTTGTAAAAAAAGTTAAAGTGTTTAATATCGATTACATTTTCTCTTTGATTAAGAGGAACTTTTTTTTGTTTTGTAGATAAAATTTCTTTTTTTATCGATTCAATATCTTTTTCATTATTAGTTATTTCTGTCTTTTTTAACTCTGCCATTTGCTTTTGCTTCCTTTACGATTTCTTTTAAGACAATACTTCTTGCTTTTGCATTTTTTCGATAAGCTTTTATTTTATTTTTATTTAAATTACTAAATAATTTTTTCATTCTTATTGAAAAATTGCTTCTTAGTTTTTTTAAATCATTTATATAATTGTGTTTAAATACTTTGTTAAATCTTATTTTTCATTTATTTGCAAAACTTATTCTTTGTCTTGTTGGATTTAATAGTGATGCTCAATACTTACTCAAAGCATTAAGCCCTAGAACTAAAATAATTGTTACTGTGGCTAGTTCGTAAGCAATTCCTAAAACTTCTGCATTACTTCCTTCTGAAGCCATCATATATATTTGTGTTGTTAAAGTTGCTCCTGAAGCGAAGAATCCTTCAGTTGGCATTCTTACAGATGTTCCAAGAGTTAAATAAATTGGTGCGGATTCTCCAATTATTCTTGCAATAGCAAGAATAACACCAGTTATCAATCCTTTCATAGCATTAGGTAAAACTACTTTTAATGTTACTTTAGTTTTTGTTAACCCCATACCATAAGCAGCTTCACGATAAGAATCAGGAACACTTGTTAATGCATCTTCAAAAGTTGTTATTAATGAAGGTAATACAACAATTGTCATAGTTAAACTTGCTGCAAATATTGACATTGGCAATTTAAGTATTACTACAAATAAACTTAATCCAAATACCCCAAACACAATACTTGGCGTTGAAGCTAAAACATTAATTGCAAATCTAGTTGATTTTGCAAACTTACTATCTTTATGAGCATATTCTGCTAAATAGATAGCAACAAATATAGCTAAAGGTATTGCAAATATAATTGTTGAGATTATTAATAAGACAGTTGTTAATAACGTTGCTAATATTCCTGATTTTTGTCCAGGTATTTGAATAAATGTTGAAGCATCAAAGCCCATTAAGCCTTTTGCTATAACTATTAATATTATTCATAATGTAAATGCAACAATTATTGAAGTTGAAATGATCATAAATAGTTTATAAACAAATGTTTCAATTACTTTGTATGTTCTTTTTTCAGTATAAGTTCTAACCAAAACTTTTAATTTATAAGGTTCATATGTATAAGAATTATGCAACTCATTAGATTTTTTTACTTTTTCGCCTTTTTTTAATTTGATTTTTCTAGTTTTTCTATTATTCAAATTACCAATTGCAATAATCAATAAATTAATTATTATAACTAAGAAAAATAATACTAATCCAATTGCATACAAAGCAGATTCATGAGTATTTCCATGGTTTTCTAACATTTCTAAACCAATTGTTCCCGCTAATGTTCTAATTGAAGAAAATAGAAACCCTGAAAAACCATCTGAAAAGTTTAAACCTTTTGATGAGTTACCAGCTATTAGTATCACAGCCATAGTTTCTCCAATAATTCTAGCAACCCCTGTAATGATGGCTGTAATTATTTTTGGCATAGCACTAACTAAAACAACTTTGTATGTAGTTCTTTCTTTTGTCATCCCTAAACCTAGTGAGGCAAATCTATAACTATCTGGAACAGCTTCTAAAGCGTTAACTGATAAACTGATCATTGTTGGTAGAGCCATAAATGCAAGAGTGAAACTTGCAGTCATCATATTTCCACCAGTTGGAGCACCCATTTTAACAAATAAAGGTCCTATTTGATCTAAAGCAAATAAACCAAACACAACCGAAGGAATACCTGCTAATAACTGAACAACTGTAATTATTGTTCTTTTTAATCTCGCAGATAAATACTCAGTTATAAAAACTGAACTAAAGATTGTTAAGGGAACAGCTATGATTAAAGATATTACAAGCATAACCATTGTAGATAAAATTATTTTTAATATACCATAACTACCTACACCATCTTTATCAGGCGCTCAATTACTAGAGAATATAAATTTAAAAAATCCTACTGTGTGTAATGCTGGCACCGATTTATAAATTATAAACGAAACTAGTATTGCTAAAATAACTAGTGTAAAGGTTGTAAAAATAATAATTGAAGATTTTGAGCAAACATCTGCTTTACTTTGTTTAATTTTAGGCATAGACTTTTTTAAATTAGCAATGACTTGCGAATTTACATCTAAATTTTTATTTAATTTCATAATCTACCTTTCTGATTATAAAGTTTGGCACTAGTCCTTCTTCAACAAAGTTTTTACGATAAGGATTTGTATCATCTTCTCCAATCATTGCTGAAAAAAAATCAATTAATAAATTTAGATTTTTGTAGTGTATATTAAATATTGCAATAAAAGGTCTTTTGAATCCGTAAGTTGCTTTTATAAACTGTTCATTTGTAACATCAGTTTTTTCAAATGAATTTGTTGCTTTATTTAATTTCATGCCATACTCTCAATCATCGTTTCCTAAATCTGCTGGATTACCTAATTTGGTATTTTTAACACCAGCAACTTTAACACCCGATTCTTTAGTAATTTGTTTTACAAAAGCATAAGAAATATAACCAATTGCAGTTTGCGATTTTTGAACATTTTCAAACATAGCTCCATTTGAGTTAACAACATTTGAATATTCCATACTTTTTATTCCTGTTAAATCTCCAAATGCACTTCTAGTTCCAGAACCATCTTCTCTTGTAAAGCTTACGATTTTTGTGCTTGAATTAGGAACATTTTCTTGACCTACTTCTTTTGCTAATTCTTCTCATGTGTAATTATTACTATAAATTTTTCCTAATGAAGTATTTGCAAAATCTTTTTTATCTAATGAAAAATTAATTTTGTTTGCAGAATCATCAGTTAATCAATCTGGTTTTTTATAAATTATTGCTATTGCATCTAATGCAAATTCAAATGCTAAATAACTTTTGTTTTTACTTGTGTTTTTGTTTTCATTTTTAATTTCTGTAATTTTATCAATAAATTTTTGTTTTTCTGTTAATGAAAATGTATAACCTTCTTTTTCGTTTTCTCCGCTATGGACTTTAACAAACTGGTTATCTCCTGTTAAAGTTGTATTACTAACATCTTTAGAAATAAATCCAGCACCATACATACCTTTTTCTACTCCTCCAACACCTGCTTGACTACCTGTTGAGTTATAGATAAAGTCTTTCTTTTCATTTTCTAAAAAATCCTTAGTGTAAGATTGCATAAAAGTATTGACACTTGTGCTTCCTCCTAAAACAACATGATTTTGATTCGCAGAAACAGATCATGCTCATAACCCTGTAATTAAAGCGATAATAATTACAAAGAGGATGCTTATTTTTTTGCTCATTTTTTTTCTCCTTGACAAGTTTGCCTATTAATTTGTATTACTTAATTGTTTGGCTTCTATCAATTTTATTTGTACTAATTTAGTAATTCCTTTTTGTTGCATAGTTGCTCCAAATAAAACATCACAGTTTTCCATTGTCCCCATTCTGTGAGTAACAATCATAAATTGGGTATTTGAAGTAAATGTTTTTATATACTTAGCAAATCTTTCAACATTAGCAATATCTAAAGGAGCTTCAACCTCATCTAATATTACTAAAGGAATTGGTTTTACTTTTAATATCGAAAACAATACAGCTAGCGCAACTAGCGACTTTTCACCTCCTGAAAGTAAATTTAAGTTTATAATTTTTTTACCTGGTGGTGAAATTTTTATATCAATTCCTGTAGTTAAAATATCTTCTGGATTTGTATAAACTATTTGAGCAGTTCCTCCTCCAAATAAAGTTGAAAAAGTAACTGGTAATGCACTGTTTGCATCTTTTACTATATTTTTAAATTGGATTGTCATTTGTTCATCCATTTCATTAATAGCATCTTTTAAGTTATTAATTGAATCATTAATATCATTTGATTGTTCAACATAAGTTTGATATCTTTCGTTTTCAGCTTCAAATTCTTCAATAGAGTCAAAATTAATATTTCCTAATGAGTTTATTTCACTTCTTAATTGCTTAATTTTTTCTCTTGTTTTAGTTTCATCTTCAACGTTGGCTTCATTAGTTTCTAAGGCTGCTTCAAAAGTTAAATTATAATTTTCAGACAATCTCTCAACAGCTGTTTCTTTTTTATGAACTATTAAAGTGTGGTCAGAGTTTATTTTTTGATAATTGTCTTTATACGCTGAAAGCAGCTTTCGTTCTTCTTCTAATGATTCATTTAAAACATTTTGTTTTTCTATTGCTTTTTCTTTTAAATTTCTAATTACATTTAATTTTTGCTGAACTTCTTCTTTTTTAGTTTCATAATCTAAAATTTGTTTAGACATAGAAATAATTTGTTCGTCTAATGATTGGAATTGTTGTTCGTCATTATCTAAATCTTTTCCAGTAAGAACACGATATTCATCTTTTATTTCTAACAATTGCTTTTCTAATTGTTCTTTAGTTTTATTTGACGCTCCATATGAAGTTTGAATCTCCGCTTGTTCTTCTCTTAGTTTTTCAATTTCATTATTTATAAAATTAATTTTTTGATTTTTATTATTTTCTTGATTTTCAAGTTCTAATTTTTTTTCTTCATAACTTTTTATCTTTGTATTATCTGTTAATTGAGTATTTTTAACTTTTCTGCTTCCCCCAACAACAGCTCCGTGGGGTAAAATTCTTTGCCCATCAAGAGTTACAATGTTATATTTAAATTTTATAGTTTTTGCTGTTTCTATAGCATTATCATAATTCTCAACAACTATGTAATTTGCTAATAAGTAATCTAAAATTATTTGATACTTTTTTTCTATTTTTATTAATTGATTTGCAAAACCTACAAAACCATCTAAGTTTTGAACAGCAAACCTAATATCGTTAGGTAAATACGATGCAGTTAAGTTATCTAGTGGTAAAAATGTTGCATACCCAGCATTATTTTTTTTCAAAAATTCTATTGCTATTTTAACATCATTTGAATTTTTAGCAACAATATTTTGTGTAGCATTTTGCATCACACTTGCAATTGCTGTTTCAAATTTTTGATCAACATTTATTAATTCTTGAACAGTTCCAATGATTCCTGGTAATACTTTTTTATTTTCTATTATATTTTTTACACCTTCAAATAAACCTTCTAAAGAGTTTTTTCTTTGAATGATAGTTTCTAAAAATGATTCAACTTTTGCAATTTCTTTTCTCAATACTTCTGCTTCTTTGTTTAAAAAATATCTATTTTTACTATGTTCATCTAAACTTTCTCGTTTAGAGATTTTTTCAACTAAAAGTTTTGCTAATTTTTGTTCCTCAGATTTTAGTTTATCTTCGAGTTGTTTTGCTTTAGATTTTAAATCACTTATTTTAAATTCTTTATCGTCAATTTCAGATGTTCTTTTTTTAGATTCCAAATTTACTTTTGCAACTTTTAGATTACCAATATTTTCAACAATACTTTCAAATTCTTTATTCAATAATGATATCTCTTTATCATTTTCAAAAGCCTTTGAAGATATTTGTTTATTTTGTTCTGATCGAATTGAAATGTTTTTTTCTAAATCTTTAATAAGATTTTTTAGTTCAAACTTTTGATTTGTTAATTCTTTCGCTCTTTGTTTATATAATTGAATATCTTTTACAAGCACTGCAACTTCAATACTTTTTAATTCATTAAACTTATTTTGATATTCTTTTGCTTTAATTGATTGTCTCTTTAAAGTCGGTAGTTTTCTTTCAATTTCATTAATTATGTCATTGATTCTATCTAAATTATCTTGTGTTCTAGAAAGTTTTCTAACAGCATCTTCTTTTCTTTTTTTATAAACTGCAACACCTGCTGCTTCATCGAATAGTCTTCTTCTTTGTTCTGGACTAGATTCTACAAAATTAGAAATTGATCCTTGTGAAATTATTGCTAAGCTTGATTTAGTCAATCCTGTTTCTAAAGCAACTTCTTGGACATCTTTTAATCTTACTTGTGAGTTATTTATATAATATTCAGATTCTCTTGTTGTTAAAAAATACTTTCGTGTTATTGATACTTCATTATAATCTAAGGTTTTAAACGCTCTAGAACTGTTATCAAAAACAAGAGTAACTTCTGCCATGTTCAATCCTTTACGATCAGAACTCCCAGAAAAAACAATATCTTCCATTGAATCTCCACGTAGTGATTTAGAAGATTGCTCTCCTAAAGCTCACATAATTGCATCGGTAATATTTGATTTACCTGAACCATTTGGTCCTACAATTCCAGTCATTGCAAAATCATAGTTAATAACTACGGGTTCTGCAAACGACTTGAAACCAAAAGCTTCAATTCTTTTCAAAAATATCATTTTGTATCTCCTGTTTTGTATATAGCAATCCTATATAATCTAACTTACATTTGTATTATATATAGTTTTTTATAAAAAACATTTATTTTTTTAAAATATTGAAATTATAAATAAAAAAAACTTCTTAAGAAGTTTTAACTTATATCTAATTTTCTAAATCTATATATTGATAAAAACATCAGTACTACCCCAATAAATAAAATTAAAGAAATAAAGTATGAAGGGTCAAAATATTTATTATAAGTGTCTTTAGCAACTTTATTTGATGAATCCATGTCTAAACTATATAAAACGTAAGGTAAAAACATGTTTTCTTGTTTTTTTGAATTTATATATGAATCATTATATGGTTCAAATCATATATCATCATTATAAAATCCTGAATATTTTGTATAGAAACTTCAAGTTCCATAAAATGGGTTTATTGGGTTTATCACTTTTAAAGTATTACTTACTTTTTGAAATTTTAAAAGCTCTGAATCGTTTTGTAACCCTAACTCTGTTGCGCTGTAAAATATTGCAGTATACTTACTAAAGTATTTTTCTAATATTCTTGCTGTGTATAACATTGGTTGATAAAAATTACTATCAATCATTGCTGTAAGTTTGCCATCAATTTTATCTTGATCTCTTGAAAACGTTAAAGTTTCATTACTTGTCGGAGGAGAATAAGAGTCATCAACAGCATATCTGTACATTGATACAACATCTTCTTTTGTTAATTCAACAACTTCTTCTTTTGACTCAATAATTGCAGTAACTGTACTTTTATAATTATTGTCACTAGATAAATATAAATAATTTTCAAAAACTGTTGCTTGTTGTTTTTTCATATTAATTAGTTTTTCTTCAAGTTCTGTACAAAGATTTAAAAAATCATTTAATATCAATTTTTTATCATTATCAATTGATTCACTATCAATCATTTCTTGAATTTTTTCTTTTGATTTAAATTTACTTTGCAAATGTATATTTGCAGTAGCTTGAACTTGAGATCATTTATTTTTATTATTTGCAGCTTTTGGAGCTTTAAAAATATTTCCAGTATAAGTAATGACTTGACTATCTAGATTCTCATCTATTACATCTAATTCTGATTTTCAAAAGTTATTGTATAATTCTGCAAACATTTTGCTATCAGTTGAAGTGTCAGAAAGATATTTTGTAATCGAAGAGTGAGTTCCACTATAATCAGTTAAGTAATTATTAATTGCTTTAGATAAATATTTGTATTTTATTGTGCCGTTGTTTGTGTTTTTTTGAAGATCAAAAGCTTCATACATATCTTTTACATTAGTTATCATATTATTAGTTGGAGTAATTTTTGTAGTCTCATTACTTGTTCAAATTAGTTTTGCAGGTATGTTTGCAATAAATGATAATGACATTAGTAAAGTTGAAATAATTAACATTGGTTGTGAGCCCAAAAATAATATTAAAAATATAATGAAATTTGTTAATGAAACAATAGCTAAAATTGAATACGCTAAGAATATACTAGTTTTTTTTAAAACAAAACTTGTAATTTCAAAGCCATTAACAAAAAAATACATAACATTAAAAATTATAAATGCAAAAAAAACTGAAATAAGTATTGTAATCATAATTGTAATGTATTCAGCTCAAAAAAACTTTGATCGCGAAATATGGTTTGATAAAGTTATAAATATTGTTTTATCATCTAGCTTTCTTACAAAAAAGAAGCTTAAAATCCTAATTATTAATAAGAAAATAAAAACATTGACAAATATTATTACATAAAAATCAAATAACTGATTCATCATTTGTCCAGAGCTTACTAATGAAAAAACAATAGACACTGCAAGACTAAAAAAATTTGCCAATAATATAAAAATTAAAAATGTTTTTTCAAAAAATAAAATTTTGAATGAAAATTTTATTAAAGAAAAAAGAGAAATGTTGTTTAAATTCTTTTTCATAATCCACCTATATATCTTATATTATAACATACTTTTATAAATAAATTTTTAGATAGTCTCTTTAAATATCTATTTAATATTTTTGACTGTTTTAATTTTTGAAAGAGCATTTTTTGCAGCTTGTTGTTCTGCTTGTTTTTTATTAAAACCTTCTCCAATGCCATAAATCATTCCATCTAAAATACAATTAACTGTAAATAGAATTTTATTTTCATGTATTTTTTCTTGGTTAGCAATTATATAGCTTAAATCACTTCTTTTGTCGATTTGAATTAGTTCTTGTAACTCAGATTTAAAGTCTCGAATTGAATCTAAAAAATTATTAAGATTATTTTTATTAAAAATTGTTTGATTTAATCAATTATTTAATGCATCATTTCCTAAATCTAAATAAATAGCTGCTGTTACTGACTCATAAACATCTGCTAAAATTGTATCTTTTTCATAACCTTTAGCTTCATGCTCTCCGATTCCAAGTCTAATATAATTACCTAGTCCGATTGCTCTTGATAACTTAGCCAAAGTTTCTTGCCTTACTATAGAACTTCTATATTTAGTTAGAATACCTTCATTTGATTTTGGATAGTTTTTAAATAAATACTCACTTACTTTTTGTTGTAAAATAGCATCCCCTAAAAATTCTAGTCTTTGATAATTTTTTGCTCGCCTATTTTCATTAGAGTATGAATTATGTGTTAAAGCTTCTGCATATAAATCACTGTTGATTTGTTTAATTCCGATCTTTGCAAAAAATGATTTCACTATTTAATATTTAATGATGTTTTTAAATTACTAATAACATCATTTTTTATTGCGTTATATGTCATTTTTAATGTTGCGTAGAATGAAATTACATCACTAGATCCATGTGATTTGAAAGCAATTTTGTCAACTCCTAACACAATTGCACCTGCATGGTTTTTATAATCAAACTTTGCTTTAACTTCATTAAATGCTTTTTTTAATCTTAAAGCAGCTAATTTTCTAAATAAGGTTTTTGTGATCGCTTGCTTTATTTCAAATAATAAATTTTTTGCCATACCTTCTGCCGCTTTTAAAGTCATATTACCAGTATAACCATCCGTAACAACAACATCAACAAAACCTGAAGTTACATATCTAGATTCAATATTTCCATAAAAGTTAATTTGTGAGTTATTTTTTAACAATTCATAAGTTTTCTTATGAACTTCTGTTCCTTTCGAAGGTTCTTCGCCAATATTTAATAATGCAATTTTTGGTTCCTTAACTTTTAAAATTGATTTTGAATAAGCATTTGCCATTAATGCAAATTTTTCTAAATCTTCAGGATCAGATTCCAAATTAGCACCAACATCTAACAACAAAGTTACTT
The DNA here is from genome assembly GCF_004379335.1 of Spiroplasma gladiatoris. Taxonomy (NCBI): domain Bacteria; kingdom Bacillati; phylum Mycoplasmatota; class Mollicutes; order Entomoplasmatales; family Spiroplasmataceae; genus Spiroplasma; species Spiroplasma gladiatoris. Next base: position 938,650 of record NZ_CP038013.1, read on the forward strand.
TATCTTTTATTAAAGTTGGAATGACAGGCATAAAAGCAGGTCTTTCAATACTTTCTAATCTTTTAATTATAAAAATACACCCTGCGATAAATGGAGCAGTAGCTCCACCTGTTGTTATCGCATCTGCTTTGCCATCTCTAACTAGTTCTAATGCTTTCACCATTGAAGAATCTTTTTTTCTTCTAATATCAATTATGCCATCTGTCATTTCAATAATTTCTTTACAATCTAAAAAATCTACTTGCTCAATATTATATTTTTTATTTTTTAATGCATTTTTTATTAAATCTTCTTTTCCTACAAAAATTATTTTTAAGTCTTTTTGCTCGCCTAAAAGTTTAATAGCAGCATCAACTGCTGGAATTAAACCATTATCCGAACCCATAACATCAAATGCTATTTTTTTATAATTCATAAATACCTCCTTAAAAATTATATATGAATTTTTCAAGTGTTTATTTTTATAAAAACATTTTTACATTTTAAAAATAATATTTTTTATTTTTATTTTTATTTTTTTTAAAGTAAAATTTCATTATTAAGAGGTCTAATTTAGTATTTATAGTATATTTTTTCAATATATAGCAAAGAAACATTACATTTTTTTGTTATTAAATATTTTTGCTCATAATTACTAGAAATAAAGGGGTTTTTAGTGTAAAATAAATTTAATTAAATTGAGGTGTTTTTTTTTGAAAGATTATGTAATAGAATTTAAAAATTATGAAAAAAAATTTAAAAAAGGAAAGATAGGACCATTAGATTTTAATATTGAAAAAGGAAAGATAACAGCTATTTTAGGGTCAAGCGGTAGTGGTAAGTCTGTTGCTATTAAAACTATGATTGGTGCAATTTCAAAGTTTTCTGGGGAAGTAAAAGTTTGTGGGTACTCAAAAAAGAAAAGAAATGCTCATTTAGCAAATAAATTTATAAGCTTTTATACACAAATGGATTTTTCTCTTTATGAAATGAATGTTGTTACATATTTAAAAAATATGAGCATTGTCTTAGGAATAAAAAGTTCTCAAAGAGATGAAATAATCGATTATTGATTAGAATTTTTTGATTTAAAAAAAGATAAAGATAAACAAATTAAAAACTTTTCATGAGGAATGCAAAATAGATTGAGTTTAATTATTTGCGCTATGAAAAACTCAGATATATTTGTTTTAGATGAACCAGGAGCGAATTTAGATTCAGCTTGACGTAACAAACTAAAAAACTTGCTAATAGATTACAAGAAAAAAGGAAAAACAATTTTATTTACTTCTCATAATATTGATGAAGTAAATGACTTAATTGATTATTATGTAATTCTTGGTGAAAACGGGAATCAAATGTTTAAAGGGTCAAAAGAAGAATTAGACTTATATTCTAAATACAAACTTTACTTTTGTGAAGATTTTGATTATGAAGGTTTAAAAACGTTTTTAAACAGCAAAAACATTAAGGTCTTTAAACATGATAAAATTGAAAACTCTATTGTTTTTGCAACAAGATCAACAAAAGAAATCAATTGAGTATTCTTATATTTGATTAAAGAGACAAGTCCTGTGCAAAACTTAGTCAGATTACCAATTAATATGAACTCAATTTACAAAGCTATTGAGGGTAAAGACACTATAAAAAAAGTAGAAACAAAAGATAGCAATAAAGTAGAAAAAGAAAGATTTTTAAACAAGAAAGAGATAGTTAAAAACTAATAATGAAGTTTTTAATATAGGTGGGAGTATTATGTATTACATTTTATGAGTCAGAAATAATTTATTTTATGTTCTAGATCAAAACAGAATATTGTATGGAATGTACAATGATTATCAAAAAGCATTAATAGTTTGTCAACAATTAAATAGAGGATATAATCCAATTGGAATAAACTCACAACCTATCACTTATCAATATCCCAATAATAACTTTTATAGACAAATGTCAATTAATTCGCCAATGCTTCCTTATAATTATAATCAACAAGTTCAAAATTATAATCAAATGGTTATGCCAACTCAATACGGAGTTGTTCAACCTTATGATAATCAAATGATTAAAAATCAATTACCTATAAATAACAACTTAGGTCAAGCACCTATAGCTTATCAAGAAAGTATAAATTTTCAACCGAATTATTCTAACCAAGTGGCAAATGACATTAGCTATGGTACAAATAATTATTTAGAAGAACCTATTGTTCAAAACTCTAACCTTAATTCCGTTCAACAAGCAAATCCAGTTCAACAAGCAAATCCAGTTCAACAAGCAACTCCAGTTCAACAAGCAACTCCAGTTCAACAAGCAACTCCAGTTCAACAAGCAACTCCAGTTCAACAAGCAACTCCTGTTCAACAAGCAACTCCTGTTCAGCATTCAGATTCAGAAACTGTTCAAGCGCAATATACAGTTCAAAAAGAAGTAAGCGATGAGCAAAATCTTCAAAATAATAATGAAAATGAAGAATGATACATTGACTCAAGTAAAATCAAAAACTTTATTGATAAATTCTCAAATGAAGATTTTGATTCAGCATCAGAAGATCAAGAAGTTGTTGAGTTAGATAATAAAAACGAAAAAAGTCTTTCAAGAAAAGAAAAAAGAAAACTAAAAAAAGAAAACTAAAATATTAAAAAATCTGATCGTTTTTAAAAATGATCAGATTTTTTATTTATCGTACTTAGCTTTATTTTCTTGTTGTCTCGCACTTCCTTCAGAACAACAAGGACATTTTTTTTCTAAACACACTTGGCAACTTATACATTTCAAACAACTTTTACATCCATGAAACGAACCCGAACAAACTCTACAAGTGTAGCAATTATGAGCTCCTCCAGGACAACAAGCATCTGTTGATGATGAATTTTGCTTTGGTAAAGGCATTTAAATCCCTCCTTAAATTATGTAATAATTATATCAAAAATTAATTAACCAAATAAGTTAGTGGTTGTTTTTTTATTTGTCACATCGCAGCTAATCAGCCAATTAACATGATTCCTCCAATTGCAATAAATGAAACAAAAGGAATATAAACTAAAATTGGTAAAGAAATTAAAACTTGAAGTTTGTTTCAAATTACAATTTTTACAATTCACCACATTAATCAAGACATACCGTACGCACCAAAGAACGTAATTAGTGATCCTGTTAAGTACCGACCCATCACCATTCAGTTAACTTGAATATCTTTATAACCCATCGACCTCATAATCGTTATTATATTAATGGCATCTGTTACGACAATATTCATAATAACTATTAATAATATAACTAATAATAAAATATCAATTAATATATACATTAACATCGTATTTGACATTTCTGCCATTATGGCATTAATAGCTGCTTTTAAAAGTGGAAGTACAACTAAGCTCATGTTTAAAGAACTTGCACTTAAAGCATATACCATCTTATCATCTGCGTCTTTAACAAATTTACTTATAAATGTTTTGATTGGTTCAAGTATTGCGTTTGGAATTTGAATATTGTTACTTTTTAAAATACTTTCAAAATTTTTAAAATAAATATCTAAAGAAGGTCCTATCCATTCTTTTGCATTAACTCCAGATGAAGTTAAGACTGTTGTAGTTGTGAGTTTATTTTCTAAGTTTAACTGAGATTGTTGTAATTTTTTTAAGTCAAAATCTCCCTCTAAACTTTTATTAATACTATATTTTTTATTAAAGAATTGCTCATCGTTTGGTATTAATTCATCTCCAAATCTTTTAAGTAAATAATTGTAATCTACAAATATATTTTGTGACATATTATCTGCAGAAACAATTCCTACAATATTTGCTTTTAATCCAATTGTCCCTTCCCTACCAAGTTGAAGGTCAAATGTATCTCCTACTGAAAGATTTAGAATTTTTGCAATTCTTTGCGAAACTAATACATTAGTATTAATCTCATTATCGTATCTTAATAATTCTAGCTGATTGTCTCCAATATCATTTATATTAAATATAGTTCTAGGATTTCCAAATTTACCAGTGGTATCAATAGCTATTACGTTAGTATTATCAATATCAATATTTTGGTTATTTGTTACATAAGAACTAATTCCATATGCTAATAAATCTGTACTTGAATTAAATAACACAGTATTTGAAGCTATAAATTGTTCATTAGTTTTATCATTAGAATTAAAATCTTTAATAGCAAATTCAGATATTCAACTTTTTAAAATTGTATTTAAATACTTATCTACTTCATTAACCTGAGTTTGGTCGTCATCTGTTCCATTTTGATTTCAAGATCCAGAGTTAACTTTACCACCTAAATAGTTTTTTAAAATATTTTGACGATATCCTTCAACATTATTACAATCACTATAACCAGTTTCTGTTGATACACATATATATTTAGCAACATCACTTAGTTTTACAGCATTATTTAAGTTTTCGTCTTTATTTTTAATGTGATAAAGATTGTTATCACTATCGCTTCACTTAGATACATTATCAAATAAGTTTTTTGCAGCCATTTTTTTTTCATCTAAACTTGTTTTTTGATCTAAAATTTTATTTAAATTTAATAACATATTATTCATTGCATTTTCGAATTGATTATCAGAAAGTTGGTCCAAAGGATAAGTTAAAGAAATAATGTTGTAAAAAATTGGCACTATTCTTTTGTAACTATCTAGAACCATTTCATCGATTTTTGCTTTGTTATTTGTTCTTAATATTGATATTTTTTCCATTAAAATTGATATTTGATCATATTTATTAAAATATTTTTTTCCTTCTTTTTCAATGAAATCTTCTACACTTCCAGCTTCATTATAATCAACATAATTTATTTTTGGTGTATTTGAACTATTGTCAACTACAATTTTATCTTTAATAGCTAATTTAGAGTTTCTTCAATAATTATAAATATGATTCGTGTCCTTTGTATAAATATTAAAAGCTCCATTTATCATATTATTGATTATTGGTAATGCTCTCATTTGAATTGTAAATAAAAACGAGCTAAAACCTATTAAAATCATTATTAAAATAAATTTACCTTTACCAAAGCTTATAAAGTTTTCTTGCATTCGATAGGAAAAACCTAAATCCTTTTTTTTCAAAAAGTATAATAATAGTCGATTAAATGCAAAATAAATTAAAGTTATAGGCACAGTTATATAAATTGCAATAGAAAGTCATTTGTAATTTTTTTGTTTTGGAGCATTGTTCATTAAGTCTAAAGCACCCTCATTTAGATAAGAATATATAACAAAATATGAAACTAATGCAAAGATTAATGGAATAATAAAAATTAAAACAACTAAAAAGATTGGATTTGTGTAAATTTGTTGATAGTCAAAAATTACAATATTTGCATATACTTCACTTGCAGCTTTTATTTGAAAAGGTATTGATAAAATATAGCCAAATATAATAGCAACAAACATCGTCATAAAGGTTTTTATACTAAATATTCAAGTTAACTCTCTTGTTTTATAACCAAGGGATTTAAAAACTCCTAGTTGTTTTCTTGTATTGTTAATTTCTTTTTTTAATACAAAAGTTATAAAAAAGAAAGCTAAGAATAATAAAATCCCTCCAATAATACTAAATATTCAAGTCATAATTTTTAGATTTGTTAATTTATCTATTTGCTCATGTTTTCCCATTGCTTTAAATGGAGTAATACCAGCAGATATCATTCCTTCAAAATTTATAGTTGGATCTGATACGATATAAGAATTCATATTATATTTAGAATTTTTTACCATTCTATCTTGGTCGATAGAAGCACTATTTGGCAACATAAAATTCTCACCTAAAAAGTTATTTGAAAATAAAACTTCTTCATTAAAAAATGACTTATCTACATAGATTTGAGAATAGTTATTAGTAGAATCTAAATAGCTTTCATGGCTTGGGGTTAATGCTGAATACTTATTTGCAATACCAATAATCCTAAAGTTTAAAGAGATTTTGCTATTAGCTTTTGTTGGATAACTTACTGAAAATGTATCCCCTATTTTTAAGTTATTTGACTTTAAAAATAAATCATTTACAAACGCTTCAATTTCACCACTATCTTTTGTAACTTCTTCTAAAATTGTTTTAGTTGATTTTTGAATAACTAAATTATTTAAATTAGCATCTTTTTGACTAGTTAACAATGAGTTATAACTTTCAATAGAGTAAGTGTGGTTTACATTTCCTACTGCTGATTTTGTATATAACTTTTGAAATACATTATAGTTTAAATCCTGTTCTTTTTGATTAATGATACTTAATATTTTATTTGTGATATATGATTGAATATTTCTCGAACTATTAAAGAGTGCCATTTCTTCAAAGACTTCTGATTTGAAGACATTGGCAAATTTAATTGTTGTATTACCTTCATCGTCAACAACATACGAGTGTTCTTTTGAATTTTGATTTTTTTTGTCAGGTTCTACTTTTACTTTGTACTCGTAATCTTTTCCACCTCTTGAAAGGTAATAACAAAAGTTATAAATTATATCTGCTTTAAATTGCAAAGCGGCATTTTCATCTACTTTTTTAATTTTATTTGAATGTTCTACTCAATTGTTTACATAATCATCAATTAACTCATGTGCTTCATTTGTAAATCACCCAAAACCATCAGTATATTGTTTTGTAATTTTAACAGTTTCTTGTTCGTAATTTATTTTGTAAGGATTACCTTTATACAAAACATCATCCATAAAATTAGGATTATATCTAAACTTATATTGCATTTGAGTATCTCATTGATTTGTATTATTTTTAATGCTTTGTGCTTTTAAAGAAAGTTGCAAAGGAGTTGCTAACATACCCATAACTATCATTGTAAAGATAGACAAAAAAAGAATTGTCCCTAGGGTTTCAACTCAAGATTTTATAAAAAGTTTTAGATAAGATTTGAATATATTTCTCATACATTTCCTTTATAATTTAATTATATATAAAAAATAATAAATAAGTGTTTAAATTAAGGGGAATTATGGATTTTGCGTTATTATTTGAAGTAGTATTTGATATTTTATTTTTTATTAACTTTAGAAGTTATGCAAAAAGTGGGTTGTCAAATTATATAATAGATAAAAAAATTTTTAGACACTACTTAATATGAGGTTTAATAGAATTTATAATAATTTTAATTTTTTTAATATGTGCTGTGTTATTTATAACCTTAAAATTAGGAAGCGATTATGTCACAAGCTTTTATATTTATATTGGGGTTTTTAGCTTTTTTGCTTTACTTTTAGAAATTAAACAAGCTAGTTTTTCAATTAATTTAGTAATTTTAAGCAAAGAACTAAACAAAGTTTATAAGATAAAATTTAAAAATATTATTTATGTAATTTTAATTATTTTACTACCAATTATAGGATATTTTATCAATATAATTTATTACAATATTTTAAAAAAAATAGCTATAGAAAGCGGTTACTCTTTTGAAAAATATTTGAAAAATAAGAAAAGTAATGACAAACTTGTATAAAATCAATAATTATTTATAAATCTATTGTTTTTAAACTATAAATGATATATTATATTCTAGTCCGAGGTGAAAAATTATGGCAAGAAAAGACGACTTAACTAATAAAGGACCATTATCTGGAAGTTCAAGATCACATGCTATGAACTCAAATAAGAGAAAATGGAATTTGAATTTACAAAAAGTTCAAGTAATGGATGAAAACGGAAAAGTAATGACTTTGAAAGTATCTGCAAGAACCTTAAGAACTTTAAAAAAACATAATCAATTAGTTAAATAATAAGATCCTTTATAATATTGGATCTTTTTATTTGCTCAAATAAAAAAGAGCTAAAAGCTCTAAAATTATTATTCTATTCCTATAATAAACGAATAGACTTCTTGTCCTCCATCAACCACTTCATATTCAACATCAAAATTTTCATCAAGTAATTTTCTTAAATCATTAACATCTTTAAAAGTAGCATCAACTCCTGTAAATATAGTTATTATTTCAGTTTTTGAAGATATATATTTTGCTAAAACCTTAGTAAATAGATCAATTAGCTTATCAGCTGACATGATTACTTTTTTGTCAACTGTAATCATAAATTGACCTTCTTTTACAACAACTCCATCAATTGTTGCATCTCTTGCTGCTTTGTTAATTGATACTGATGTTACATTTTTTAATGATTTTACGATATTTGATTCATTTTTCTTAATTGATTCTTCTGGATCTAAACTTAAATAACCAGTCATTCCTTGTGGAATAGTTTTTGTATCCAAAACAACAACTTTTGATAGCTTTTCAACTTCTTTTGCTTGTTTTGCAGCAAGTAAAACATTACTATCATTTGGGAAAATGTATACAACTTCTGAATCAACTGCTTCAATTGCTTTTAAAAAGTCATTGGTTGAAGGATTCATTTTAGAACCTCCATCAATCACATAATCAATATTTAATTCTTCTTTGAAGTACTTTGCCATTCCTCTTGAACGAACAACAGCAATGGTTGCATATTTTTTTGATAATGTTCTTTGTTTTTGTGCAGCTTCGCTTGCACCACTTCCACCTTCAGATTCTGTTTTAACTTGATGTTCTGCTTGAATGGTCATATTTTCTACTTTAATAGTTTTAAATTCTCCATATTGTTGCAAGTAAGTTAAAACTTGTCCCGGCATAAGTGCATGGGTGTGTATTTTCATAATATCTTCATCAATAACAACAACAATTGATGAGTTACCATATTGTTCTAATTGAGATCTTATTGGATCTACTTTTAATTTATTTGTTCAGTCACTATTTAGCATAACAATAGTTTCAGTACAATATCCAAATTCATCTTCAATATTTAAATCTAAATTTCCACCATTATTTTCTTCTAACTTTTTCAATTTTTGAACCGGTTTAAAGTTAACAGCATAGTGTTGAACTCCTTCTAAAAATTTTACAAGTCCATATCCACCACTATCAACAACTCCAACCTCTTTTAAAGCTGGCAATAAATTCGGTGTGTTTTCTAAAGATTTATTAGCTACTTCAATGGTTTGTTCTCAAAATGTTTTAACATCAATTGAATTATCATTGATTGAATTTACAAATTCACTTGTTTCACGAACAACTGTTAACATTGTTCCTTCTACTGGTTTCATAACAGCTGCATAGGCAACTTCTTTAGCGTTTGTAAATGCTTCTTTTCAAGTGTTAATATTTAAAGTATCGCTGTTTTTCATTGCATTTGAAAAACCTTTAATGATTTGAGAAAAAATAACTCCAGAGTTTCCTCTAGCTCCCATTATTAATCCTCTTGCAAACTTTGCCATTAATGCTCCGATACTATCAAATTTTTCTTTTTCTATTTCGGCTAATCCATTGGTACAAGTTAAATTCATATTAGTTCCAGTATCTCCATCTGGTACTGGGAAAACATTTAACTTGTCAATGTGTGGGTAATTATTATATAAATTATTAACTCCACTAGTGATCATGCCTTTTAAAATTTCTACATCTTTCATAGTATTATCACCTTCTAGTATTTTTTTGTTTTTTTTATAGATAATAAAAAAATTGCAAATAAATTTGCCAGTTATATTAAATTGAAGTTACAAGATTTCTAGATCATCTATTGCAACATCAACCATATAATTTCGCACAAATTGGTTTTGTTTTTCCAACTCATACTTTACACGCGTTTGAATTTCACTAACAACTTCTCTTATATTTACACCATTTATTAAAATAATATGAATCTTTATTCTTATCACTTCTGCTGCAGAAGAAATTTCTACAGCTTGACTAATATCATTTGTTTTTATATCTTGGTCTAACTTCGCACTGCTGTTTGCAAAAGAAATTACACCAGGAACTGTAACAATAATATCTTTGATTACATCAAAAATAAGTTGATCAACCACTAAGATACCTCCAAACATGATTTGTAAATATAAAGTAGCTAGATGAAAATTTCAAACTAGTACAAAAATATTTTATCATTAACTAATAATAATAAAAAGTCTTTATTTAAGATTTTTTATGAATAAATATTTTTTATTTTTAAAATTGTAATAATTTTATATTTATTTTGGCAAAGTTCATTATTTTGTTTATAATTATCAAGTATGCCCTCTTGGCGGAATTGGTAGACGCAGCAGACTCAAAATCTGCCGAGTAAAATCGTATCGGTTCGACTCCGATAGAGGGCACCATTATTAAAAACAAGTTATCAAAATGATATTAAAAAATCTCCTATTTAAAAAAAGGAGATTTTTTATACTTATTTATTGAAAATTATTAAAATTGACTTATCTGTTTTTATAATTGCATCTTGATTGTTTAAAAAACAATTTGAATATGCTCTAGTCGAATAAGGTAATAACATTAAATCTTCAACTTCATATTTTAAACCTTTTATTGTAATTGATGTTTGATGAATAGGAAATAATGTTATGTAAGTGTAGTCTTGATATTTTTCAAATTCAATTTTATTCTCTCCTTTTTGTAAACAAAACATAAATGAGCTTTCATTAAACACTTTAACTCTTTCTTTTGTACAAAACTCAATTAAACTTAAGTTCATATCAACTCTTTTAGTTGGTTTTACTAACATTAATATTTCTGTTGCTCCAAGTTCATATGCTTTTTGAATAGCTTCTTTTCCATCTAAATAATCTTTTTCGTTATTTAATTGAATAAAATCTTCTGAGTTATTTTTAATTAATTCAAGTTCTTCGTTTAAAACATGATCAAAATCACTTATGGCAATATCAACTTTAAAACCTTTATTAATAATATCCAAACAACCTCTTTCAACTCCGATCAATCAATGAGTTTTAGAATAATAAGTTAAATTAATATTATTTTCACAAGCTATAATTAAAAATTTAGTTTTCAATTTCTCTCACCCTTTTAATTAATTCTTCATCAGATAAATTGTCAACAAGATAACTACCAGCAACCAAAATATCTGCTCCTGCATTTTTTGCAATCATAAAGGTTGTTTGATTTATGCCACCATCAACTTGAACGTTATATTTATAATTATTTTTTTGTTTTAAAGCTTTTAAAGCTTTTATTTTTTCTAAGCTATTGTCAATAAATTTTTGACCTCCAAAACCAGGATAAACACTCATAATTAAAATATTATCTAATTCGCTATAATATTTTTTTATTGAATCTATACTTGTATTTGGATTTAAAGCAAGTGATGCTCTAATTTGATTTTGTTGACAAACTTTTATAAACTCTTTAACTTGTTCGCAATTAATAGCTTCAATATGTAATGTAATTTGTTTGACATTTTCTAAAATAAAAGGTTTTAAATATTGTTCCACAGACATATTTTTAATTTCAACCATTAAATGCAAATCCATATTAAAGTTAAATTTATTTGTAATGTCTTTCAAGATTTTAGGTCCAAAACTTAAATTTGGAACAAAATGATAATCCATAACATCATAATGAATTCATTCAATATTAGCTTTTTGAAATTTTTTTAGTTGAGTCTCTAAATTTAAAAAATCAGCTGTTAATATACTGGGTGCTACAATAGTTTTTTTCATTAATTTTTCTTCTTTCTTTCTAAATCTAAAATTTCATTTTGCATTTTTAGATAGTCTTCATAGATAAATAATGGAAACTCTTTATTTTCTACAAGTTTTTTTATAGCACATCCAGGAGTCTCTCTAAAATGTAAACAATTATTAAATTTACAATCATTAATATGTTTTGCAAAAAAAGCATAACTTTGAGCTAATTCGCTTTGCTCGATTGATTTAAAGTTAAATGATGAGAAACCTGGTGTATCTCCTATTAAAGCTTTTTTATAAATGAATAATTCATTTTTAGTAGTTGTGTGTTTCCCTCTGTTTAAAGCTTTAGAAATTTCTTGAGTTTTCTCAAGTGCTGTTGGAATAATGTGATTTAAAGTTGTAGATTTACCAGCACCAGTTTGACCAGTGAATACAGAAACTTTTGATTCTAATATTTTTAAAAAGGCTTTTCATTCTTTATTTGTTTCAACCATATTGTTTATTAAAAAAATTTCATAACCTATTTTTTTGTAATCGTTTGCTATTTCTCATACTTTACTATCTTTTTTCAATAAATCTACTTTTGTAAAAGCTAAAACAGGTTTTATATTAACAAATTCAATAAAAGCTAAATATTTATTTAAAGTAAATGAGTTAAAATCTGGTTCTTTTACAGATGTAATAATTACTACTTGATCTACGTTTGCTATTCTTGGTCGATATAATTCGTTTGTTCTTTTTTTTATTTCTAAAATTGATCCTTTTAAATTAGTTTCGTCTAAAATTTCAAATCGCACATAATCACCAGTTATAGGACTTTGTTTTTGGTGTCTTAATTTCCCTATCGTTTTACATTCATATAATTTATTTTCAAAATAAACATATGCATACTCACTTATTATTTTTAAAATTATTCCTACTAACATAATTATATTAAAATAACAACCAAAAATAGAGCAATAAGAATAATAAGAATAATAGATATACCAACAAAAAAAGTTGTTTTATTAATTAAAGGTAACTTATCATATACTGAACCAATATTTATTTTACGATCTTTTTTTTCATCACTTAAAATTGTTTTTATATGATAATTATAAGGTTTTGGAGCATCACTTACTTTTATTTTTTGCAAATCATTATAAACATCTTTTGTAGAAGAATATCTATTTTCAGGATTTTTTTCAATCATTTTTAAAATGATGTTTTCCAAACTTTGAGGAATTGTAGGGTTAACTAGTCTTGGAGGTACTGGTTTATTTTTTACTTGTTTTCTTGCAATTTGATGAGCATCTTTTCCAGGAAAAGCAGCCACTCCAGTTGCACACTCGTATAACATTAATCCTAGTGAATATATATCACTTTCTGGAGTTGCTCTTTTTTTCATAATTACTTCAGGAGACATATATCTTGGTGTACCAATTGTTTTTGTTTCTTCTTTTGTATAACCTTCCATTATTGAGATTCCAAAGTCACCTAACTTAACTTCTCCTGCTTTTGTTAATAAAACATTATCTGGTTTAATATCTCTATGAATGATTTTTAATCTATGAGCTTCATATAGAGCTAAACAAAGTTTTCCAAAGTAATATTTAAGTTCACTTAATGTCATTGCCCCTAAATAATTAAATTTATCTTTTAAAGTTCCGCCTTCAACACATTCTAAAACTATATATCACTCATCATGTTGTTGAATAACATCAAAAAGCTTTATAACATTAGGGTTTTCTCCTAATTTTGCAAAAGCTTCTTTTTCTATTTCAAATCTTTCTTGACCAATTTCTGGTTCTTTAATTTTTTGAGTATTAATAATTTTTATAGCTACAGTTGTATTTGTAAAAATATCGATTGCTTTTACAACTGAAGCCATACCGCCAGACCCTAAGTTACTAATAACTTTATAACGGTCTGCTAAAAATTGTCCTTCTAAAATATCGCTCATGTTTAGTGCCCTTCTTAAAAATAATTATACAACAAAAAAAGCAAAGTAAATATTACTCTGCTTCAATAATCAAAATGGAAAGATTGTCTGTTGATACATTATCTTTTGCATCTTCAATAATCTCTAACCCTTTTTCTTTTAATTTCATTTTCTTATTTGCTAAAACAGCTGCTACTAAATCTTCATCAATATAATCATGAATACCATCAGTTGTTAAAATATATGTTCCTTCTGGTATTTCGATAAAATAAGTATCAATTTTTAAAGTCTTTTGAGGACCTAAAGCACTTGTTAAAACTTTTCAAAAAGTCACATCGTTTGCTCTTTCATAAAGTCCTGACATTTGTATGTCTCTTCTTTCTGCTTCTGGAGTTGAGTTTCATAGATTTTGATCTAATGTTATTTGAAATAACTTATCATCAACAAGTTTGTATGTTCTAGAATCTCCAATGTTAACAACAAAACCCCCAAGTTCTGTAAATAATATTGCAGTTAAAGTTGTGCCCATATCTTTTGTTGTGAAATTATCATTTGAATATTCCACCATTTCATTAACAATTTCACCAATACAGTTTCTCAATCATCTGTTCACAGTTTTTTGATTTTCACCTTTAAAACTATGGTTATTAAATAACTCCATAAACTTTTCAACTGCCATTTTTGATGCTATTTCTCCGTGAGCATGACCACCCATACCATCACAAACAATGCCAAATGCATCTCCATCTTTATTAATAGCAAAATCTAAGTAATCTTGATTTGATTTTCTATAATTACCAACATCAGTTAGCTTGGCATGTTTAAATTTCATTTTTGATTACTCCTTCTCGTTTTGCTCTTAACTGTCCGCAAGCAGCATCAATGTCTGCTCCAAATTCTTTTCTAACTATTGCATTAATACCTTCTTTTTTTAATACCTTGAAGAATTCATCAACTTTTTTAGATTTTTTGTATGGATTTTCTTCAACTTCATTGTAAGGAATTAGATTAACATAACCATTAATGCCTCTAATTAATTTAGCTAATTCTAAAGCATGTTCACGTCTATCATTAACATCATCAATTAAAATATACTCAAAAGTTATTCTTCTGTTAGTCATTTGAATATAATATTTTACAGCTTCTATTAGTTTTTCAATTGGGAATGCTTTATTAATAGGCATCATTGAATTTCTAATTTCATTATTTGAAGCATGTAAAGAAATTGCTAAATTAATTTGAGTTTTCATATTAGCAAATTCTATTATTTTTGGTACAACTCCACATGTTGATAAAGTTATATGTCTTGCTCCTATTTGAAAACCCTTAGGTTCATTAATGATATCTATAAATTTCATAACATTATTAAAATTATCAAATGGTTCGCCAATTCCCATTACAACAATATGACTAACTCTTGCTCTAGGACTTTCTAAATCATCTTTATACTTTTCTTTTAATAAGCAATTCATTGTAAAAATTTGTCTAACTATCTCATCTGTTTCTAAATTTCTTTCAGTTTTGATTAGGCCAGAAGCACAAAATTTACAAGCCATTTTACATCCAACTTGAGTTGTAACACAAACTGACTGTCCATACTTTTGGGGCATCAAAACAGTTTCAATTGTTCTTTTGTCATCAAGCATAAACAAAATTTTAATTGTTCCATCTTTTGATTCTTTAATAACTAAACTTGATAAAGGTTTTGCTTCAAAGTTTTGTACTAAAAAATCTCTTAAAGATTTACTCAAATTAGTCATGTTATTAAAATCTGTTTCTAATTTAACATAAATTCAATCAAATATTTGTTGTGCTGAAAACTTATTAAAATTATTATTTATTAAAATTTCTTGTAAGTCTTTTATTGAATATTTAAAAATACTATTTTTTTCCATATATATAACTCCAATAGAGATTTTAACATATTTATTGTTTTAATTTATTATGGATATTTGCAATTATTTTTTTATTCTTTTTTTTATGATTAAACAAATCGCTACTAAAAGTATAATCACTCCAGGAACAACAATAGAAGGAATTAATATTTTTTTAATATCTGTTTTTTCTTCCTTAGTTTTTTTATTTGTCTCATCATTAGATTCTTTAGGTTCATCTTTGTTGCTTTCTGTTTCATTTGGATTATCTTGGTCTTGATTTTTATAAACAAACTTTATAGGTTCATTTCTACCTGTTCTTGTGAAAAGATTTAAACGTGTTAAAATATTTTTATTTAGGTTAACAATAAGTTTGTTATTTTCTTTTTTATATGTTGTTTTAATTTGAGAAAGATCTACATAGTATTTGTTTAAGTCAATTGTATAAGTTTTTAAATCATCAGCTTCAATTTCTTGGACTGGTGAGTTTTTAAATTTATCAAATGTGTAGAAATCATAATATCATTTTTTACTTTGATAGTTAATAGTGGCTTTTACTTTTTTTTCTACTTCTGAACGATAATAAATTTTTCCTTTACTATAAACTAAATCACTATCATCTACATTAACAATAACTTTACTTAAATCAATTTTATCAACATTATAAAAACCAACATCTAATGATTCGCTTGAATTACTAATAAAAAAATTATTTATAAAAAACTCTTCAATATCTTGTGCTAAACAATTTATAGTTACTTCAATTTGAATTTTCAAGTTATCAGATATAAATTTAAATTTAAAAGAACCTGATTCTTTTGCGTAGACACTAAAGTTTTTTCCTTCAACTTTAACTTCAATTTCTTTATTTAAATTTATTACAGTTACTTTGTCTTCTGAGTGAAGTTTGTCAAATACATATTCATTTAAAGAACCTTTATAAACATCATATTCTTTTTTATTTAATTCAAATCCATAGTCTGAATTTGACATATCAACTTCTAATGTTGTTGGCAATAATGAGTTACTTGCATAAAAAGTAACTTTTTCTAACTTATCACTTTTTGCTTTAATTAAATATTTATTTTTGTCATATTTAATAACTTCTACTCCAGATGTGTTTTTAAAATAAATATTTTTTAATTCATTTGCATTTTCTATATAAATAACTTTTTCATCTCCATGTGATAATTGAATAAAATTATCACTTAAAATAATATTTTTGAATTCAATTTCATTATCAGAGACTGGACTTTCTTTTAAAGTTTTTAATACTGTTGAGTTTTTTGAAACGTGGAATCTTGTGTATTTAACTTCATCAAAGCTATTTATTTTTGTATTTTTACCATTAGATGTACAATAAGAGTTATAACTAACACTTAAATCATATAGTTTTTCATTATCTTTATTTTTTATAATGAACGGGAGTGTAGATACTCCAATACCTTCTTTATTAATAATTGATTTTAGTTTTATTTCCTCAGGACTGTTTTTAATTAATTTACTTTTAAACGTAGTAAAGTCAAAATTATAACCATTTTCTAACAAATGCTTTAAGCTAGTCATTGAACGCTCATAATCACTAAAAAAAGAAAATAAGCGCATAGCATTGTATCCATTAATCTGATCAACAATAGTTATTTTAACCATCCGATTGTCACTTTTTCTTCTTAAAAATAAATTAACTCGTTGAAACTCTTTAAAATTAGCACCTGTGTCTATGTAAGAATAGTCGACAAAATTATAATTATAGTATTTATAATATTTGCCAAGTTTTCCACCCTTGTGTTCTCAGTTTAAATATACTTTTTGATTAGAAAATCACCCTTCTTCTAAATTTCATAAATCATATTCATTAATATCTGCTTTTATATCTTTATCGCTTGTTATAAACCTTAGTTTTAAAGTTTCTAAAAATAGAGAGCTTAATAATGGATCTAGAAATTTAGTTCCATTATTAACCGCACTTATTTCTCTTTCGTATTTATAAGTTCCCGAAATAGTTAGTCCTTTTTTTTCTTTTGATTCTCTAGTGACAGTTAAGTTTATTGAGTATTGAGTATATTGAAAAACATAATCGTTAAATAAAGAAGCTTCATATAAAACATTTTTATATACTTGTTGTTTTTTTAAATCAACATCAAATGTGTAATCCTTATTTGCTAATGCTATATCTTCTATATCTATAACTCCATTGCTATCTGCATATTTTGTTATAGATATAAATTCTGAACTTAATTCCGAGAACTCAAAATAAGGTTCTAAACTATTAACACCTAAATCACTTAAAGAAATAAAGACATTAAAATCTCGTTTGGCGTAATAAGTATTACCATCAAAGTTAATCTCGTTATCTTCTTTAAGTCTACTATTGTTATATATACTTGTTACAAGTTGTTTTGGTTTTACAATAATTTCTTTTTCATAAGTACCATTTTGTAATTTTGTTTCCTTATTTTTATAAGTATGATCATATTTATAACGTTTATCGTTACTTACTATTGAATTAATATTATTAGTAGTTGATAAGTTTTTATCTTTTTTATTTGATGTAAACCCAAAAGCGAGTGATGCACCAAAAAACATTACTAAAGTAATTACTAATCTTTTAAGTTTTTTCATATTTCCTCCCTTAAATAAAATCGAAGAAAAAATTATAAATATGTCGTTAAATTATAAAAAAATGAAAAGAATAACTTTTCATTTTTTACATATCTATTTTTTTAACTTTGCTATATAAAACCCGTTGTTGTTTCCTTCGAATCCAAAAAATTGTTGTTGATATTCTAAATTTATATCAGGATAACTGCGAAGTAATTTTTCAATTTGATTTTGATTTTCTTTTTTATTAATTGTACAAGTTGAATAAACTAGAATACCTTTTTTATCTAAACTTTCAACCGCTTTTTTTAGTAAGTCGTATTGTAAGTCGTAAAGTTCTTGCATTTCTTGGTCACTATATTTTTTTAATTTTATTTCAGGTTTTCTTTTAAAAACTCCAAATCCCGAACAAGGTGCATCAAGCAAAATTCTATTATAAGTCTTATTAATATTTAAGGCACTCGTGAAGTTTAAATTTACATTACTAATTTGCAGTCTTTTTAAATTTTGATTAATGATTTTTTCTTTACTTTTATTTATTTCATAACCATCTACTAGATTATTTTTATTTATAAATGTTGCTATATAAGTTAATTTACCCCCAGGAGCACAACACATATCAAGGACTTTAGAGTTTTTTTTAACTTCTAATAATTCAACTGCAAGAATACTTGTCTCATCTTGAATAAAAATTAGTCCTTGTTCAAACTCTTTTGTTTTAATTATATTTTTATTTGTTAAATATCCATTATTTACAATATTCGATTTTTGCAAATCTCATTCTTGCATGTATTTTTTTTCAAATTCTTTTTGAGTTATTAATTTTAAATTAACTCGAAATGAAAAATTACATTGTTCATTTGAAATATTGACAATTTTATTAGCAACTTCTGTAGAATAATCTTTTTGAATTTGTTTATACAATCAAAAAGGAAAACCCATTTCTAAAGGTGTGATGTTTTGTTTATTTTTAATATTTACTTCTCATAGTTTTGTATCTTGTAATTTTTTGCTGACAACATTTACTAACCCTGATAAATTGGAGTTAATTTTTTTGGTTAACTCTACTGCTTCATTTGTTACAGAATAAATTGATGTTTTTAAAAATTTAATTTGATATAAATTCATTCATAAAAGAACTTGAATTTTATAGTCTGTTTTTAAAGGATTAATAATTTTATTAACTACATATTCTAAATATATTTTGTATTGAATTGTTCCGTATACTAATTTATAAATAAAAGCTATGTCAGAACTTGACATAGCTTTTGATTTTGAAAGTTCATTTAACATTTTATTTGCATGTTTTTGCTCTTTAATTACTTTATATAAAATGTTAAGCGCTTGTTCTCTTGAATTCATTATTGAAATGCATTTTGTTCAATACTAAAGAAATTTACATCAATCATTAAATGTTCCATTATTGATTCAATAAAGTCGCGATTTTCCAAAATTAATAATTCTTCATTCGCTAAGACATGTGCATAGATTTTATTTGTTAAAAGATCTACTAAATAATTTTTAAAATCAAAACCTTCTGGGATTTTAATTGTATTAATTCTTTCCACATTTTCTCTTCAATTATCTACAAAGAACATATAGTTTTCTTTTACTACGTTATTAACTTCATTTCTTAAAAGATTAAATTTACTTTGATTTTTAGAAATTAATAATGTACCTTCTTTTGTTAAAACGTCTTTTACTTTTGCAACAGCATTATCAACATTATCAATTTCAATAACATATTGATATTTGTGTTTCAAAGGAATTTCTAACAATGCTTTGTCTAATCTTTTTTTAATAATTTCTTCTTTTTCTGTACCTCTTCTTCTTAATCTTTGTTCTAAAGATTTTAAGCTTGGAGGCATCAAGAAAATAGAAACTAAGTTTTCTGGTTTTTCCTTTTTAAGAACTTGGGTTGCACCAATTACTTCAATTTCTAAAATTACATTTTCTCCATGATTAATTTTGTCATAAACAGTTTTTCTTGGTGTTCCGTAATAATTGCCAATAAATTCTGCGTATTCAATTAATTCATCATGTTGAATCGCATCTTTAAAAGTTTCTTTGTCAACAAAAAAATAGTCAACTCCATCAATTTCGCCTGGTCGAGCTGGTCTTGTTGTCATTGAAACCGATTGAACCAAATTAAGACTTTTATCTTTTCTTAATTCCTTGTTAATTGTACCTTTCCCAACACCTGAAGGCCCAGAAAGAATAATAATTTTACCTTTTTTGTTTTCCATAAATTACCAACTTTCTTTTTCAAGTCTTAATACATATAGGTTTTTGGTTTTATATTTTTTAAATTTTAGTAAAGCAAAGTAGTCAAAAGAACTTTCATCTAATTGACTACCTACTTCAATAATTAATATACCATAATTATTCAATATGTTTGAGTGTTTTAGGTAGTTTAAGGTATTGTAATAATATTCTAATTGCTCATAAGGAGGATCTAAATAAATTAAATCAACTTTGATATTGTTAATATTTAAATACTTTAAATAACTCAAATAATCATTATTTGATAGTTGATAAAAATTTTGTTCAATATTTTTTAAATTTGTTTTTATAACTTCTAGTGCTGGTTTATATAAATCGTTAATGTATGCAAAACCAATCCCTCTGCTTAAACCTTCGACACTTAAAGCGCCACTTCCAGCAAATAAATCCAAACTTATTTTGTTTTCAAATATAAAATAATTATTTAAAATATTAAACATATCCTCTTTAAATCTTGAAGTAGTTGGTCTTGTATTTTTCCCTTCAAGACTAATCAATACTCTTCCACGATACTTTCCACTAATAACTTTCATTTTTCTACCTATTTTCTTATATATTTAATATATCAAAAAAACTATTAAATAAGTTATAATCTATAAATGAGGTGGCAAAATGAAACTAGATTTAAAAAAGGATTTGTTACAAGATCAAATTCCAACAAATAAATGACTTTGTAAAGATACACAACCAGAAATCATTAGAGCAATGAGTTATGATGTTGAATTACCTTTAAATAAAGAAACTGAATTAGTAATGAAAAAGTTAATTGATTTTGTTAGATATTCTCAAGATCCAAATTTAAATGTTAAAGGCTCAGAAGACCATTTAAGACCAGCTGTTGGGCTTGCAGCGCCACAAATTGGAAGTAACATTAATATGTTTTTTACTCGTTTTGAGTGAGATGAAGAAAATAATGACATTGAAGAGTTTGCAATGGTAAATCCAAAAATTATTGCAAAGAGTGAACAAATTGGTTATTTAAAAGGAGGCGAAGGTTGTTTGAGTGTTGATAGCGACCATCCAGGTAATGTGCCAAGAAGTTATAAAATAAAAATAAGTGGTTATGATTGACTGACAAATAAAAATTTAGAATTAACTTTAAGGGGTTATCAAGCAATTGTTTTTCAACATGAAATTGAACATAATCAAGGAAAACTTTATTATGATCGAATCAACAAAGAAGAACCACAAAAAATTGAAGAAAATTGAATAGAGTTATAAACTCTTTTTTTTATGTTTATTAATATATTGTTTATACTTATAGATTAAAATAGCCTTATCTTTAATAATAAAAGTAATTAAAAATGAGCCAAAAAGCGGTATTAGCATAATTTTTTTTGATAAATTTTCTAGTTGTAAATCTGCTATTTTATCAAGTGTATCTAGACACATATAATTGATTAAATAATTATTTATAAATAAGTTTAGAGAGAAAATAAATATTGGCACACATAGAGTCAAAAATAAGACTCCAAGATGATTTTTTTTATAAGGAATTGAATTACTAAAATAAAAATATAAAAAGTAGATAACCACTAAAATAGTGGAGATTTTTAAAACGAAGTTGAATAATGATAAAACTATTAATACACTTGGTTTTGCATTATATAATTTTGTTGAAAAATTATTTTTATCATGTTTTTTGTATTTGCTTTTGTACATATCCTTTTTACCTTCTTTGTAATTATTATATATCTATATGTTTTATCAATAAAAAAATAATTTTATCTTAAAATTTATGCAGTTATTTAAAGGTATATAATTATTTTACAAGGATGTGATAATAAATAATGAAAAAGCTATTAAATATATCGGGATCTTTGAGCATAGCATCAGTAGTTTCAATAACTGCAATTAGCTGTGATTAATCAAAAAAGGAAAATGAAGATAGCAGAATTGATTAAATTCAACAAAACTTGATGAGTTTGGTTTTTTTTCAACAAGTAATGAAATTGAGTATATTAAAAAAAATATTATAAAAGCATATAAAGATAAAATGGATTTAATTTTAGTAGAAAATACTGATGTTGAATTTTTTGACTATGAAGCACCATCTTTAAAAAATGATGGTTCTATATCTATTAAATCCTTAGTTTCAAGCAAAAAGGTGAAAGGTGAAAGATTGTTTTTTTTATCTAAATCTTATATAGGTAAAATTAATTTAGATGAAATGCCTAATAAAATACTATTTCATCATGAAAACACTTATGAATCAGCTGAACAAAAAGCTACTTTGGAAATTAGAGAATATTTAAACAATATGAATTATAGTTTAAATGAGCTGTTTAAGTTTAGTGATTATGAAATGGCTCAAAAAATCAAGGTAGGACATATTAAAGCAGAATCGGTTGGCTATGGTAATACATTTGGTAAAGTAGATTTAGAAATTGTTTTTAATCACATAAAAGATGAATGAATAGATTTATATGCTTTTGATAAAAAATTAATTGATGTAAATAATAACGATGAAAAACCAGTTGTTGAAGCCGCTTTAAAAACCATTAAAGGTGAAAAAAGCGATTTAGTTTTACAAGAAAATATCGATTATACTTACAAATTTTATCAAGCAACAAAAGACAAATCAGGTACAGTTATAATAACTTCCCTGTCAAATTCTAAAAAAATTAAATCAAAAGCTGTATTTTCTAACACATTTTATGATAAAAGAATAAATTTAAGTTCATTAGAAAATAGAGATATTAAACCAGAACAAAACAATCTAGAATAAGTTGTAATTCATATAAATGCACTTATAAAAACATTAGATAATCGCGTAGTAGAAAATATAGATTATCAAATACATAAAGAAAGTTATCGTTCACCAACTAGCAATGGTATAAAAACACAAAAAAGAGTTAAAGCTTTAAAAAAATAGTTTATATTTAACAGGCAATGTAAATTTAAATATTTGCTATAGTGGTACACTTGCTTCATTTGAAGTTGATCAAAATAATAAATTAAACAACTACCTACTGATGTAAAAGTAAATTTCAACAACAGTTTGTTATAGAAATCAAAAATGGAGATAACATTACAAACTTAGGTTAGTTTTTTAAAGATTCATCAAGCCATTTTTAGAACAGCCAATTGAAATCTCACAAAGTGAAGGTAATAGAAATAAATTTATTCTTAAATACAAAGGTTTAAAACTAGGAGTATCTAATTTTGAATTGATTTATGGCAATATACGCTGCAAAACAAAAATAAACGTAGTTGAATAAAGAAAGGAAATGTATGAAAATAATAGAAATAAATAATTTAACTAAAAAGTTCAAACAAAAAGTTATTTTAGAAGATATTTCTTTACAAATCGAACAAGGAGAAGCTGTTGCGATATTAGGAAGAAATGGTGCTGGTAAAACAACACTAATTGAAATGATTGCTCAATCATCAAAACCTTCTAAAGGAAGTATAAAAATAAATATTGAAGGTAATTTAAAACAAGAAATAGGAATACAATTTCAAGAAGGTAATTGACCAAGTGGTTTGTGCGCAAAAGATGTAATCGAATTTTACGTATCTGTTTTTCCAAATTTCTCTATTGAAAAGTTTAATGAATTAAATAAAATTTTTGAAGTTAAAGACTTTTATAAAACACCTTTAAATCGATTGAGTGGTGGTCAAAAACAAAGATTTAATGCATTACTTTCAATTATTAACGATCCTAAAATTATAATTCTTGATGAGCTAACAACAGGATTAGATATGGAATTACAATTTAAAATACTTAATTTCTTTAAAGAAGTAGTTAAAAATAATAAAACTTTACTAATAGTTTCTCATCATCCTGAAGAAATTGAAGCTTTATGTAAAAGAGTAATTGTTATTGATAACAAAAAAGTTTTATTAGATAGTAGTGTTGAAGATATAAAAAATAAATATAAAACAGTTAGAGAACTAATGGAGTTATTTTACAAAGGAGGTCTAGATGAAAACAACCAAAACAAAAAATAGTTTTAATTTAAAAAATAAGTCAAAAATTGCTTTTCAGCTTTTTAGATTAATTTCTAAATCATTTTATAAAAACTTTAGAGGCCCAATTTTTACATATGTTGTTCCTGTGTTTTTTACTATAATTTTTTATTATTTATTTTCTAGTGATTTAGTTGTTAATAAAGGGAGTGCAATTTTAGGTTATGTAGTATTGCCATGTTTAACAACAATCATAAATTTATCTGGATCAATTGTGGAATGAAAAAACTCAATATTTTTAAAACGAATGGAAACTACAGGAATAAGTAGAAAAACTTTTATTCTTACAATTTGATTATTTTATTTTTTAGTTGGGTTTTCTGGGGTTTGTCTAGAACTAATAATTGGATTAATAATTGGTGGTAATGATGTGATTGAACTATATAAAAATATGAATTGAGGTTTTTTCATATTAGCAGTAAGTTTAATTTGTTTAATGTCAATTGGTTTAGCAACATTATTAGGTGGTAATTTAAATGATGAAGGTGCTAATCAAGGAATAGCTTTAATGATTTATTTTTTATGTATATTCTTTTCAGGAGTAATGTTAGACCCAAGACTTTATGAATCAACTACTGCATTAAGAATATTTACATACTTTATCCCTTTAAAATACCCAGTATTTTTACTACTATTTAGTCAGTATAGTGATGGTGATTGAAAAAATGCTGGATTTAATAATGGTATATGAGATAATAGGCAAAACCCTGAACCACTTTATCAAAATTTTACAAGTACATGACAACCAATAGTTGGTGCAATATTAATAATTGGTTTATTATTTTTAATAAGCACTCTAACTTTTAAATGACATCGAAAAAACTAGTTTAATTATTTTGAGTTGTTAGTTTATTGCTAACAGCTTTTTTTTATTAAAATAAACTATATATTTAACATTATTTTTTGTTAAAATAAAAATAATGAAAATTCTTTTTAGTATATCAATTAATTAAGTTTAATAAGTAATTAATATAAATTTTAATAATGAGTTTTCGTATATAGGAGAATGAAAGAAAATGGACACCAAAAATAATAAGAGCATAACTATTGTTGCTGATTTAGAAGCAAAAATAGAAATAAAAAAGGTTAAAAGTAATCAAAATCCAATTAAAAAGAAGTTTGATCAAGCACCCCACCCTACTAAAGTATTTGCTTTGGGTGGTTTAGAAGAAGTTGGAAAAAATACATATTGTGTAGAATATGATGATGAAATCATTATGCTTGATGCTGGAGTTAAATTTCCTGACGCAACCCAATTGGGAGTGAGTGCAGTTATTCCAGATTATAGTTATTTAGCAGAAAATAATAAAAAAATTAAAGGTTTGTTTATTACCCATGGACATGAAGATCACATTGGAGGAATTCCTTACTTGTTACAACAAGTTGATATTCCAGTTATTTATGCGCCAGAATTAGCAGCAGCTTTAATTAGAGATAGAATAAAAGAATATAAATTGACTAACAAAACAGTTGTAAAAGAATATGTAGAAGATGATGTTTATCAAACAAAGCACATGACTATTCAATTTGCAGCAGTAAACCACTCAATTCCAGATGCATTTGGGATTCACGTTACTACTCCAAACGGAGCAATTTTTTCAACAGGAGATTACAAATTCGATTGAACTCCTTTGGGGCATTCTGCAAACATTCAAAGATTGTCTAAATGAGGAAACGAAGGAATTGAATTGCTAATGTCTGATTCTACTAATGCAGAAATTGAAGGTTATACATTAGGTGAACGAAAAGTTATTCAAAACATTGATACACATTTTTTAAAAGCAAAAGGAAGAATTATTATTGCTTCATTTGCTTCAAACGTTCATAGAATTCAACATATTATTGAACTTGCAAATAAATACGGAAGAAGAATTGTTGTATTTGGAAGAAGTTTAGAAAGAATTATTAAAATTATTCGTCAAATGGGACATTTAAACATTAATGATAAAATGTTTATTAAACAAAACGAAATTGATAATTATCCAAAAAATCAAATTATGATTTTGTGTACAGGAAGTCAAGGAGAGCCAATGGCTGCTTTATCTAGAATTGCTAGACAAGAACATCCAGCAGTTAAATTGATTCCAGGAGATACAATTATTATGTCTTCTTCACCAATTCCAGGTAACAGAGCGGATGTTGAAAATGTTGTAAATAAACTTACAAAAATTGGAGCAACTGTAATCGAAAATAATGGTGAACAAAAAATTCATACTTCAGGACACGCTAGTCAAGAAGAACAAAAATTACTATTTACTTTATTAAAACCAAAATACTTTATGCCAATGCACGGAGAGTTTCGGATGTTAAAAGTTCACGGTGAAACAGCTGTAAAAGTAAATGTAAAACCTCAAAATGTTTTTGTGATTGCAAATGGTGATCAAATTTTAATGCAAAATGGGGTTGCTGAATTAGGCAAAAGAATTCCAGCAGAAGCGATCTTTATTGATGGAAAAGATATGACTGGAAAAGCAAGTAATATTATTAGAGAAAGAAATATATTAAGTCGTGATGGGTTAATGGCAGTAATTATCTCTATTGACTCACAAGCAAACAAATTATTAGCACCTCCAAGAATTGTTTCTAGAGGAAGCTTTTATGTAAGAGATAGTGGAAATGTGATTGCAGAATCAATTAATATTGTCACTAACGCGGTTTTAGGAGTTTTAAACTCTCCAAAACCTACTTTTGGTGCGATTAAATCAGCTGTAAAAGAAACTCTATCGCCTTTCATATTTAGATATAAAAGAAGAAATCCATTAATTATTCCAGTAATTTTAAATAAAAAAATGGATATTAAATAGAAAGAAAATAATAATGAAAACAAAGAAGGAACAATTAAGTTTATTTAACTTAATATGAATAGGTTTTAGCTTTATTGCAGGAATAACCTATACAGCAAGTTTTTCAACAATATTAGCAAGCGAAACGGGTGTTGGAAATCACATCTATTGAATATTTTTAATAGAAGGATTTGTAGCATATATGTGTGCTTGGACATTTGCGAGACTTGTCCAAATCCACCCAGAAGCAAATGGTGGTGGAGCCCAATATGTAAGAACTGCATTTGGTAAGTTTTGAGGGCTTTTAATGGGGATGATAAATTATGCAGTAATCCCAGCAATAGCAGTTAATTTATTAGTAACAATGGTTAGAGCAAATTTTGATAATTTAGCAGGTTTTGACTCACAAACAAACACATGAGGACTATGAGGTAGCTTTGGAAGTTTATATTTAGACTTGATAGCTTTTGGTTTATGCGGTTTAGCAACATCAATCTTATTTTTAGGTATGAGAAGATATCGTATTGCTTCAACTTGTATTG
This sequence comes from Spiroplasma gladiatoris, assembly GCF_004379335.1. NCBI lineage: Bacteria > Bacillati > Mycoplasmatota > Mollicutes > Entomoplasmatales > Spiroplasmataceae > Spiroplasma > Spiroplasma gladiatoris. The sequence goes on from NZ_CP038013.1 coordinate 966,077, forward strand.
CATATATAACTTGAATAATAACTTTATTATTAGTAATATTTGGAATTGTTGGGGGAGCATTAAATTTAAATGCTGGTAACAACGGTTTAAAAACTTATGCATCTAAAATTAATGTAAGTAACTTTTCAAGTACATTTACAAGTATTTTCTTTGCGTTTTGCGGTTTAGAAATAGCAATAACTTCGGGTAAAAATATTAAAAATCGTCAAAGAAACGTACCAATTTCAATAATGGTAATAATGTTTGCATCAACTTTATTTTATATGTTATTTACTTTAATTGTAATGTTAGCTGTTTCTCCTGAACCATTCGGAGGAAACCCTAATTTACAAATATTTAAAAGTTTAAATAATGATTTTATTAATACAGCTGGTCGAATAATAGTAATAATATGTACCCTACTAATGCGTTTTAATTCATCACTTCAAGTATCACTATTTGGAGGATCAACTTTAGAACCACTTGCAAAGCAAAAATTTATATCAAAAATATTTGCTAAAGAAAACAAAGAAAGTATCCCAGTTGCAGGAGTTCTTGCGAATTGTGTTGTATTTATAATTGCATGTATAATGTTTATTTTTATACCAGATATTGTTCAAGGAATAACTCAAAAACAAACTCCATTTGATTATGCAACTTTAGCAAGTGTAGCTTCCATATTACTAATATCAATTTATATGATGATAATACCTGTTGCAATATATCAAGGAATCAAAAAAAATATGAAGGTCAGAATATGAGAGTATATTGGATGAAGTATTACAATCGCTTTTCTAATATTTGTATTAGGCACATACTTCTATAATTTAATATTAGATTATACAAAATTATATGATAGTGGATCATTAGATATACAAAAATTATTTAAATGCACTTTCCAATTAATATATTTTGTTTCAGTAGTTCTAATTTCTGTAATTCTATATCACGTTTATCATAAAAAACAAATTAAAAAAGTTCAAAACAACCCTGAATTATTAGCAGAATTAAAAGAAAACGAAAAAGTATATACAATAATTAAAAATGAAACCAAATAAATTTTGGTTTTTTTTATAGTTTAGTTATAATATAGATAATTGAAAGTTGGTGTTTTTGATGAAAAAGTTAATATCTTCTTTAGGAGTAATTGCATTAAGTAGTGCCACAATTATTCCTGTTGTTTATAATTATGCAAATAACTCTAACACTAATCAAAACGAATCTGATGATAATGTATTAGAAAATAACAATAAAATAAAAGGTGTGTTTATGGCTAATGAATTTAGTTATGAAGTGTCGCTTTTAAACAATAATAGTAATTTAACAATTAATGATATTAAAGAACAATTAGAAGAAAAAAAATCAATTGATATAGAATTAAGTACAGAAAGTTTACAAAAATGCATTGATAATATTTATAGTTATATTGAAAAAGAAAATATTGGTGAAGCGGGAGAAAAGTTTTCAAAAGCAATAGTTTCACAAATTACATCACCACAAAATTTAGATGTATATAACATTAATAACGCTTCAAAAGTTACAGGAGAAAAAGAAGGAACTTTACCTGAAAACTATGTTTATCGAAATGCAAATAAATACTTAAATCCAGATGCATTTTCTAAAGTAATAAGTGGTAAATACAAAAAAATAAATAGTTCAGAAAAGGTTGTTGAAGTCTTGTCTCAAACTTTAAATATTGAACATGACACTTATGAAGACAATAAAGATGAGTATAACTTTTCGATTTATGCAAAGTTTAAGGTATATGATGAACTTGATGGACAAAAGTTTAATTACTATTATTTAAAAATGTCTTCTTTCCCTACTTATTATTCATTCAAAAATATTAAAGATTTTTTAGGGACATTTAAAAATACATTTTATTGTATCTTTAATATGATTCTAGATATTGAAGGTACAGATAAAAACCCAGGTTCTGGTATTTATGGCCTTGGTTATTATGAATCGAGTATGCTTGGTAGCGGTTGAGTTGTTAATGATATTGCAGACGCTACAAACGGTTATGATTCAGATGGTAGTTATAATGTTGATAAATTAGCTGCAAACTCGGTTGGAGTTAGATTAAGACAACGACTAATCGTATATATTTTTACTAAAAGAGGTTATGGCGATATTGAAAAACTAAATTTAACTTATAAAGATATTGATGAAATTACATTTTATGAAGCAAATTTAATTGATTCATCTAGTGGATACGCGGTTGGAAATAAGTTCGATGGCGAACAAAGATTAATATACAAAAATATACCTTATTATTATATGAAAGTTAAAATGAAAGATAGAGCACTCAATGAATATAATGTTTTAACAAAAAATGCTCAGAAATGAAGAACTGATGATAACAAAATTGTTGAAGATTATGATCCAAACGATGAAACTCCATATGATTATTATAAAGATAAATAAAACTCTAAATTTTAACTTAGAGTTTTTTTTGTTAATAATAAGTGTATTATTAAGAATATGGAGGGAGGGATAAAATGTTTAACAGTATAAGATCAATAAAAACATTTACAATTATTGGTGCTGTTTTTGGAATTATTGTTACATTGGTTGGGATGTTTTTCCTACTATTTGATGTTCTTAAAGACCTAGATTTAGCAATTATTTTTGCTTCGTTAGTTGTGTTTTTTGGTTCATTAACAATTGGTTTTAGTATTTATATAATTGTTTTTGCTTCAAGAACTGACGATGAAACTTTTGCTAATAATCGATTTATTTTAATGTTATTTTCATTAAGTGTTGGAGGGTTACTAACTCCTTATCTTTTAATGAAATTACCAAATACAAATGTAACAACAACAATTCAACCAAGAGTTGCTATTTCAAAAGGTTATGGCACTTCATTTTTTGCAAGTGGACTAGCAACCTTAGCTACTTTTTTTGCACTTACTTTAACTAGCGAGACTGGTTTGGAAGCTGCATTAACAGGAACTAATAAATATGCATACATTGCAATAGTTGCTGTATCTGGTGTTGCTTTTCTATGAGGTTTAATTAATGTAATTACTTTTTTTGGAAAACAAGTAGATGAAAATTTTGAAAAAGAAGGAAACACTCATAATTGAATGATGGTAATTTCGACAATAAATTTAATTATTGGTACTATCACATTAATTTGAATCATAATAAACTCAGTTTTATCAATAATTGCTGCAATTATGGACTTATTTGACAGAAGAAGAGGTTTTTTAATGGCAATCCTAAATGGAGCCTTAATTGCTTTAAGAATTGCTATGTATTGTTTCATAATATATACTGCTTCTCAATGTATTAAAGGTATATGAAGCAAAAAAGGATATACTTATGGAAATTATCAAAATTTAACTTCAAGACAACAAGAATTTAATAATTCTAGAGAAAGAGGTTAATAAAAAAACGCCAATAAATGGCGTTTTTTTATTACTTATATTAATGTGTTTGTTGTTAAAGGAATTAAACTTTCTAGAATAAATATAAATTTAATCTTTTTATAGTCTTCTTTTTCAATAGTTGGTTTAATGAAATTATCAATATATTTATTAAATTTAATAAATATATTTACTCATCAAAATCAAGCTACAAACATTAATATAAAACCAATTACTATCATTAAAACATAAACCTCACCAATAAAATAAGATTGATAACCTGGAGAAATAAAATTTGCTACAATGTTTGTTAAAACAATAATTGCAATCCCAAAACTAAAAAGAAAGTTACAATAAATAGATTTACTATATATACTTGTTTTTGTATCTTTTTCATTTGCTAAATTAGCAACATCACTTGTAATTTTTTTAAGTGATTTAGTTGAATCAGAATCATCATATTTTTGTGCTAAGTGTAACTCATTATTTTTAAAATCATAATTAAAATTTGAGTTATATCTTTTTTTTGCTCCAAATATAACTTTTGATTTTTCATATCCCAATGAAATCATTGCTTTTTCAAATACATTTAAACTTTTTGTTTTTTTAGTTTTAGATGCTAAACTGATTGTTTTTAAAATAAAAATTAATAAGCAAAGTCCAATTGCTATTAAAGCAAAGCAAAGTCCAATTATTACAATAATTTTACATCACATTGGTATGAAACCTAATTGATCATTTCAAATTCCTGGTATTGACATTTTCATCCCTTTTCTTTCCTTAGTAAATAAATTTTATTAAACTACTCATATTTATATTATCACTTATATCATAAATACTTTTTGTTATTAGTATATTTTCTTCTAATAAAAATGCTCTAAAAAGAAATTCTTTAACAAAATCTGTTGATAATTTTGTTTTATAATTTAAAACTATTGTATTTTTTCGATCTTTATAACTTATTAAAATATTATTTTTATTTAAATAAAAAATGTTTTTAAAATTATTTGAACTATCTAACTTTTCTAAAAAATTTAACTCGAAGTCTGTTAGTCAAACGTTCATGTTTATATCTAAAACCACAAAGTTTTTTTCAAATGCTATTAAACTTATAATTTCTTTTTTAAAAGTTTTAACGATATTTAAATTTTCATCTAAAAAAAATACTTCCTCATTTTTTTTAGCAATCAAAAAATCATAGTTATAATTTAAAATTTGAAACTCTTTTGGTTCATTCAAATTAATGTTTTTTGTATATACTTTTTTATCAATTATAAAACTAATATATTCATTATTTTTAAACAAAAAATAATTTTGAATGTAATATTCTTCTTTTTTTATAAATTCAATTTCACTACTTGATAAAAGGACTGCATTATTGTTATTTTCAATTAATGGATTAGCTAAAAAATATCTCCCTAAATCATTTTTATTTTTTAAGTTTTCTAGAACAATCTTTTTTGAAATCTTGTACAAGCTAGAATATTTTGTATTAAAAATTGCATCTGTAAAATAAATATATTCTTTATCATTAAATACATTAGTGATTCACCCAGAATTATCTATACTTCTTATTTGTCTTTTCATTTTATCTCCATTTATAAGTATAAACAAAAAGCAATAGTGTTTTAAAAAAACTTCATAAATATTTAAATATAAAAACTTTTTTAGTTAAAATAAAAATATAAAGAAATGAGGATACAAAATGGATAAAAAGCTTGAAACAAATATTTTAAATAACATTAATAAAGAAAAATTAAATGTAATAATTGAAAAGTATGAAAAAATTAAAAGTTATGAATATTTAAAAGATCAATGCTATGTCGTTTTTAAAAACGGAAAAATTGACTCTTCTTTAAGAAGAGAATTATTTGATGATTGTAAAATCATTAATAACTATTTTAAAGATAATTTAAACGATGATATTTTAATAAATGATAACTTTATAAATCTTTGTCATGGAAGGATTAAAGATATTCCTAGTGTCGAAGATTTTACAATAGATGAAATAAAATTAAATAATCTAATACAAATGATTAATGAATCAATTAATGACAAATATCATAAAAATAGCAGGGAGTTTTTACAAAATCAAAATATGGAAATTGATGGTTAAAATAAAAATGTTTCACTTAGTGAAACATTTTTATTTTTTATTAAGCATTTTGGATAGCTTCTACTCCAGGTAAAACTTTTCCTTCCATATATTCAAGAGAAGCTCCCCCTCCTGTAGAAATATGAGTGAATTTTTCTGCAAAACCATTTTGAATAGCAGCAGCAGCAGAGTCTCCTCCACCAATTAAAGTAAATGCGTTATCTAAATTAGCAATCGCTTCACAAACTGCAACTGTTCCTTTTTTATAATGTTCGAATTCAAATACTCCCATAGGTCCATTTCAAGCAACTGTTTTTGCACCTTTTAATGTATCTTCAAATAATTTAATAGAATCAGGTCCAATGTCCAATCCCATAACATCATCTGGTAAATCAACACCTGAAAATGTTGGAGTTACATCTTTAAATTCTGTTGCATTAGCTGAATCGATTGGTAAAATAATCTTTCCATTTGATTTTTCCATATATTGTTTTGCTAATTCAACTTTATCTTCTTCACATAAAGATTTACCAATATTGTGCCCTAAAGCTTTAAAGAATGTATAAGCCATTCCTCCACCAATTATAATTTTGTCAGCTTTTTCTAATAAATTATCGATTACTCCAATTTTGTCTGAAACTTTTGCTCCACCAATTATAGCTACGAATGGGTGTTCTGGTGCATCTACACCTTTTGCCAACATTTCTAATTCTTTTTGAACTAAAAATCCAACACAACTTTCAGCGATATTTGAAGCTATTCCAACATTTGATGCATGTGCACGGTGAGCTGTACCAAATGCATCGTTTACAAATACATCTCCTAAACTCGCTCAGTATTTACCTAACTCTGCATTATTTTTTGATTCAAATTTTACTACTTCTCCGTCTTTTACGTCTTCAAATCTAGTATTTTCAAATAATAAAATTTCTCCACTATTTAAGTTTTTAATAGCACTTTCTAGTTTTTCACCTCTAGTTTGTCCTATAAATGTAACTTTTTGACCAGCAATTTCTTCTAATCTTTTAGCAACTGGTGCTAAAGATTTTTTAGCTTTATCTTCTTCTGCTTTAATTCTACTTAAGTGTGAAAATAAAACAACTTTTGATCCTTGTTCTACTAAATGTTTAATAGTTGGCATTGCTGCTTTAATACGGTTATCATCTCCAATAACTCCATCTTTTATTGGTACGTTAAAATCTACTCTAACTAAAACTGTTTTATCAGCAACTTTAACATCTTTTAATGTTTTTTTCATATTTCAATAATCTCCTTACTTATTTATTATTATAATATTTATTTTTGATTATTTACAATAAAGTCAATATAGCAAAAAAAGTTATTTGGATTTTCATTGTGAAATTTAAAAATATCATTGTCTTTGATTTTAATATTTTTATTTGGTCTATATAACTTTTTTCAAGGTGTTTGTTCATGACAAATTTGTACAATATCTCATGAATTTAAATTTAGCATAAAACTAACAATTAATGATGCTACATTATATTCGCTATAATCGTAGTTAATCTTGTCTAGATTTACATCAAAAAGTAGCGGGATATTTTGGTCTTTATATTTTGTTTGTTCTTTCCATAATTCATAAATTACAGGTCCTCATCTTCAAGTTTCAAAATCTATATTTGCTATAGGTTTTTTAAAAATTAAAAAGTAGGCATAAACAATATAAATTATTTTTTGAATTTGTATTTGAGTTATTTTGAACTTTTGATTTATATTTTGTTTTGCTAATAAATTAATGACAAAATTAATATAGTCTTTTTTAGAATAAAAAAACATATTATCACTCCCCATTAATATAATCGTAGTGAAAATATGTTTTATGCACAATTGTTTAATACTATAAACTTAGCATGTATTTAATTGTACGTACAAATTGTGATGTAAATGAATTTTCATTATCATATCATGAGAATACTTTAACTAATTGTTTTCCATCAACTTCCATAACTCTTGTTAGAGTTGCGTCAAAGATTGATCCATATTTTGAACCAATAACATCTCCTGAAACGATTTCGTCTGTACAATATTCTAAAGCTAATGCTAAATCTTTGTCAGATTTAACTGCTTCTTCGATTGCTTGGTTAATTTCTTGAACTGTTGCTTTTTTTTCTAATTCACAAGTTAAGTCTACGATTGATCCAGTGATAACTGGCACACGTAGTGCTAACCCATCTAATTTACCATTAAGTTCAGGTAATACTTTACCAACTGCTGCTGCTGCTCCAGTTTTACTTGGAATGATATTTCAAGCTGCTGCACGTCCTCTACGTAAGTCACTGTGTGGTAAATCTAATAATCTTTGGTCGTTTGTTACGGCATGAATTGTGTTCATTAATCCTTTAACAATACCAAATTTTTCGTTGATAACTTTTGCTATAGGTGATAAACAGTTTGTTGTACATGAAGCTGCTGAAACAATTTGATCACTTGAATCAATAGTTTTGTGGTTAACTCCAAATACTACAGTTTTTAAATCTCCTGTTGCTGGTGCTGAAATAATAACTTTTTTTGCACCTGCATCAATATGTGCTTGTGATTTTTCTTTTGAAACATAAAATCCTGTACATTCAACTACTAAGTCAACTCCCATTTCTCCTCATGGTAATTTACTTGCATCTCTTTCTGCTAAGATTTTTACTTCTTTTCCGTCAACAATAATTGCTCCGTCTTTATGAGAAACTTTTCCCTTCATAAATCCTCTATGAGCTGAGTCATATTCTAATAAGTATGCTAATGTTTTTGAATCTGTTAAATCATTGATTGCAACGATTTCAATATCTTTTTCTAAAAACAATTGTCTAAATGCTAGACGTCCGATTCTTCCGAATCCGTTAATTGCGATTTTTTTCATATTTAACTGTTTTCCTTTCACATTTTTATTATATTCCTATTGCTAAAAAACCACGATTATAAAATAACTTTTTTTTCCATAATTTTATTTTAAAATCTTACTGAATGGAAATAATTCCATTAACTTCTTTGATTTTTTCCAACAACTAAAATATCATCGCATAATCCTTTAATTCTTTCAACTATTCTTTTAGCTCTTGTACTCTTAATTTTTTGGGTTAAATTATTGCTACTATTTTTAGTACTAGTATAATATTTTTTTAAATCATCTAAAGATAAGTTTGATGTAAAAAAAGTTAATTTATTATTTTCTAATCTTGTATTTAACAAACCAAATAATAGTTCATCCCTACTTCACTCAGTAACAGGTTCAGAACCAATATCGTCTAATATTAAAACATCTACGTTAGTACATAAGTCTAAAAATTTATTGTAATCATTATTTATATAATTATTAAATGTTTCTTTCACAACTTTAATTAACCTGTTCATTGTAACAACAACAACTTTTTGATCATTATTAGCAAAACTGTTTGCGATTAGTTTCATCATATAAGTTTTACCAACTCCAGGTTCGCCATATAAATATATACCTTTAACGTTTGACTTATCGCTTACAAATATCTTTTGAACTGCAGTTATAAAAATATTTATTGATGGGTTATATTCTTCTGGATTTAGACTTACATAATCACTTATTTTTTTTGTAATCTTAAATTTATCATATTCAGTAAATAGTATATTTTCTTTTATTTTATAATCTGTATTTTCATACTTTCAATGAACACAATTTTCGCTAACCGTGTACAATTGTTTATTTTTGTATTCTAATTTTAATTGTATACCTTTAATTAATTGTTTGCACTCTTCTAAAGGACCTGGTTTATTGCATTTTATAAATTGTTCTATAAATCTTTTAATAACAAGATAACTATCTTCTAAAGTTTTATCATCCAATTTATATTTTTTAATAAAACTTTTAAGTTTTGGGTTGTTTTTTAGTTCTTCTACACGACTTGTCATTAATAATTTCCTCATAAATTAGGGTCAGGTTTTATATTTTCGTCAAACTCCATAGTATAACCGCTATCTTCGTTATATTCTTCATCCCTATTATCTAATACGTTATTTTCTTTAATATATTTTCCTAAATCTTTTTTGCTTACTTTACTTTTTTTATTTGCTAGTTTTAAATAATCCATAGCTTCTTTGGCATTTGAAATATCTCTTTCATTAAAAGTTTTGGCTATTTTTAGTATATAATTTTTTACAATTTTTGATTCATTTTTTAAATAAGAATATTCTAAAAGACAATTTATAACACCATCTCTTAACTTATACTCTCTTCTTAATGATCTAATTAGTTCTAAAAATACTAAATCTAAACAGTCAACGTTCATTAATAGCTCTAAAAAGTGAATTGGATCAATAGTTTCCATTTCTTTAATTTTAGCATTAGTTTTAGTTTTTTTATTTAATTCTGGATCAAAATCTAATGATGCTGTATCTTCATGAACTAAATATTTTGAAGATATAATTATATAAAATTTTTCAATATCTAAATCTACTTCTTGTTCGTCATAAGCCTTTATTAAAGCATCAATAATAGTCTCTTCTGTTAAATTATATGATAAATAAACTTCTTCAATTACATTTTTTAATTTTTCATTTTCCTTAGAAACACAAATGTTTTTATTTTGAAGATTTTTAAATATACTTTCAAAATCTAATCCTTCCAATAATACATTAGTTTTTTTAGGTCGAGTTTGTATTTTTGAATAAACTTCTTCTTTTAAGTTTTTATTAAATTCTTCAAAAACTTCTAAAAACTTTGATGAAGTATTTTTATAATCACTTTCGTTTGCACAATTATCTTCTTTAAACATTAATTGTGCAATTTCATAATTTTTTTTTCCAATTTTTTCTAAAAGAGCAGAGTTAAACAAACTATACTCAAAAAACTGTTTTGGTTCTAATGGGGGGTAAATATTAAAAATTTTAGCTTCATTAATTTTACTTTGTAATGTAACCACTAACCCCATTGCTTCTAATTTTTTAATAGCTCAACTTAATTGATCTGAACTTAGCATTGATAACTTTATTAATCTATCTTCATTATAAAATTCTTGCTTTTGAAGTTGTTTTATAACTTCTGCTTCATTAATTAGTAATTTATAAATAGCTAAGCTTTTTAAACCAATAATTGGTTGATATAAATAAGTTAGGACTTTATCATCTAAAATGTCTATCCTATTTTTTAAAAAAACTTTATATTCAAATTTTCTCATAACAGTCCTATCCTCCACTATTGATATTATTTAAATTAAAGAAAAATTAAATAGATTTGATAACTTTTAATAACTATGAATAATAATGTGAATAACTCGAAAGAAAAACTAGTATGAATACTAGCTTTTTAAGAGTTATCCACTTATAAAATTAATATTGACAAGTTTTACAATAATAAGTTCCTCTTCCATTCACTTTTAATTTTATAATTTCATTGCCACATTCATAACATTTTTTACCTTTTCTGGTATGGACTTTTAGCTCGTTTTGAAATTTTCCATCAATTCCTTGTTCTGGTTGATAACTATCAATTGTGGTTCCCCCAAGTTCAATTGATTTTTTTAAAATCTTTTTAGAAGATTCTATGATTCTTTGATAGTCCTTTGGTTTTAAAAAATTACCTGTAATTAAAGGACTTATTTTTGCATCAAATAAAATTTCATCTGCGTATATGTTACCAATTCCAGCAATAATTGTTTGATCTAAAAGCATTGTTTTTATATGTCTTGTACTTTTTGACATTTTTTCATATAAATAGTTGCTATTTGCTTCTAATACGAAAGGTTCAGGTCCTAATTTTTTAATAGGATTATTGCTTTTATAATCATTTAAATCTTGCAAATCAAAAGTACCAAATTTTCTAGTATCATGATAATTTAAAATTTTATTATTTGATAAATGAAACGTTGCTAAAACATGTTTTTTATCATAAACTTCGTTTTTATCATATAAAAATCATTTACCTTCCATTCTTAAATGGCTAATCAACACTTTATCTTCTAAAACAAAAATTATATACTTTGCAATTCTTTGAATATCGCTAATTTTTCTATTTTCAATTTGTTTTTGAAAATCTAATACGCTAATATTTGTTTTAATAATTTTAGGATAAAATATCTCAACTTTATTAATTATTAAGTTTAAAACTCGTTTTTTTAAAGATTTTACAACAGTTTCTACTTCAGGCAGTTCTGGCATATAATCACCTCTCTTATTTTAACTCATACCAAGTATGGCCAACTCCATCATTAACTTCTAATTTAACAAGGCTTTTTCTATTCTTTTTAGCAATACTTAAAAGTTTATCATAAGCATTAATCATTGCTTCTCTTACTAAATTCTTAACTTCTTCAACCGCATCTTCTTTTACAACTAAAATAACTTCATCGTGAATCTGAGCTACTAATTTAGCTTGGTAATTATTTGTATTTAATATTTTAAAAATATCAATCATTGCAACTTTTAAAATATCTGCAGCTGTTCCTTGAATTGGGGCATTAATTGCCGCTCTTTTTCCAAACTCTCTGATCATATGATTAGAACTTTGTAACTCATAAACATATCTTCTTCGATTAGCCATTGTTTCTACAAAGCTATTTTTTTGACACTCTTCAAGTATTTTATCTTTATATTCTTGTACCTTGGGAAAAGTTTTGTTATAGGCACTTATATACTCTTCGGCTTCATATTGAGAAATTTTTAAGTCTTTTGCAAGTCCAAATTTTGTTAATCCATAAAGAATACCAAAATTAAATACTTTTGCAACTCTTCTTTGGTCGCTTGAAACTTTTTCATCAGAACTTAAGCCAAAAATATTTCTTGCTGCAAGTTCATGAATGTCTTGATCATTTTTATAAGCTTCAATCAATGTTTGTTCGTTAGCAACGTCTGCTAAAACTCTTAGTTCAATTTGAGAATAGTCAAAACTTAAAAAAGTGTGACCTGGTTGAGAAATAAATATTTTTCTAACCTTTCTTTGTTCTTCGTCTCGTATCGAAATATTTTGTAGGTTTGGGTCTGTTGAACTTAGCCTACCAGTGTTTGTTGTTGTTTGATTAAAAATTGAGTGAACTTTGTTTTGATTATTAATATATTTTTCAAATCCTTTTAAATATGTAGAATATAATTTTGAATACTTTCTAATCTCTAAAACCTTTTCAATAATTTTATGATTACCCAGTAACCCTTCTAGAGTTTCTCTATCTGTACTACCCTTGTTTAAATTTCTCAAATTTAGTTTTGAAAATAATAATTCTTTTAATTGTTTTGGGCTACTGTAATTAATAGGTTCAATATCTTCTTCTTTTAATATATCGTTAGCTTCATTTTCTAAACGATTTAATAATTCTAAAATATTGTTGGTTTGTTTTTCTAATTCTTCTCTATTTATTAATACTCCTTCATATTCCATATCTAATAGCACATAACTAAATGGTAGTTCAATTTCTTGATATAAATCATATTGATTTGTTTCTTTTAACAACTCAATTATTTTTTCATGTGTTTGTTTAATTAAATCTGATTTTCTTAACAAATAGTTAACTTTTTTGCTTTCTTCAACTGCTTTTGTTTTTTTAACACCCTTACCAAATATTTCATCAAACGTTTCAATTTCTAAAGAAGAATCAACTAAGTTAATGTGTGATTCAAAATTTGATTTTACATTTGAGTTTAAAACATAACAAGCAATCATCATATCATAGATAAATTTATTAATATTTATCTCATATCCTAATTTTTTTAAAACGTATGCTGTTTTTTTAATATCATAAGTATAAAAATAATTTTCTAATAAAAACTTTTGCAGGTTGTTGTCAATATTTTTTTCTTGTCAATTAAAAATATTTACTTCTTGTTGATTTTCAAAATTGTAATAGAAGTTTCCTTTTTCATTTACAATACTCATTCCTATTACATCTGGATTATGATAGTTGTCATTTAAAACTTCTAAAAAAATAAAATTATTTTTATCACTATAAGAAGAATTTCAACTTGATACTTTTTGATAGTCTTTTGTTTGTTCTGCTGATTTTTCATTATAAAATTCGTTTAAGTATTTTTTTACCAAAGAAACCATTTCGTACTTCATAAAAAAATCTTTTAAGTTATTAAAATCGATTTTTGTTTCTTTAAATTTAAAGTCTTCAAGAATAATTTCTTTATAAATTGTTGCTATTTCTTTTGATAGAAATGCATCTAGTTTTCCATCAATTAGCTTTTGTTTTTTTACTCCTGAAACTTTATCGATATTTGCATAAATTTCTTCTAAGTTTTTAAATTGTTGTAGTAATTCTTTAGCGGTTTTTTCTCCTATTCCAGCAACACCTTTAATATTATCTGAAGAGTCTCCTCTTAAACCTTTATAATCAATTACTTGTTCTGGTAAAATTCCTCATTTTTCAAATAACTTTTCTCTATTATAAGTTGTAAGATCGCTTGTTCCTATTTGAGGAGCTATAACAAAAACATTATCAGAAATTAATTGATACATATCTTGATCACTTGTTAAAATATCGATTTCATATTCATAACTATTATTGATCATATGAGCAATTGATCCAATTATGTCATCTGCTTCATAACCTTCAAGCTCAAATCAATCAATATTTGCATTGCTTAGAAACTCTCTAACAATAGGAAACTGTTCAATTAGTTCTGGTGGAGTTTGTTTTCTTCCAGCTTTATAAGTTTTTAATTTATCATGCCTGAATGTTTTTTTACCTTTATCAAAAGCTACTTTAATATCAAAATAATCGTTTTTTTGCACAATGTTTAAAAGCATATTTATGAAAGAATAAACTGCATTAGTTGGCACACCACTTTTAGTTGTTAAATTTGCTCTTCCATAAGAACTGTAAAATGCTCTAAATATTAAAGCGTTTCCATCTACTAATAAAATTCTTTTTTTCATAATTTCTTTTCCATTCTATTAAAAAGTATTCATAACCTCTAATAACAAAGCGCTCATTTTATTGTTATAAACTTGAGTTTTTACTTTTCAAATTGCTTTTTTTGATAATTCAATGTTTTGTTTTATTTTTTCATACAATGAAGCAAAAATTGTTACTCTAATTTCTCCTGTTTCATCACTAACATCAACAAAACTCATTTGTCCACCGTTTTTATCTGCTTTAGTTACAATATTATCTATTGTAACTAATAAATCACATACAAGATTTTCTTTTTTTAGATTTGTTATATAAAACAAATTTTCTTTTTTTGCTAATTTATCTCTAATAATTGTTAAAGGATGAGAACTAATATAAAAACCTAAATACTCTTTTTCATAATAGGCTAATTCGTCTGGTGAGTCTTTTCTGATTGGAATATCAATATTTTCTATTTCTTTTGTGTTCATAAAACTAATACTATTAGCTAATCCTTTAATATGTTTATAAAATTTAATCAAAGACTTTCTGGGTACATTATAACAATCAAAAGCACCTGTATAGACTAATGATTCATATTTTTGATCTGTAAGTCCGTTATCAAAAAGTTTCGCTAAGATTGTTATCAAATTATTAAATGCTATTTTATTAGTTTTATAAATAGTTTTTATTTTATTTAAAAAATCATTTCCTATTCCCTTGATAACTGTTAAAGGTATATTTATCCCATTCTTAGAAAAATAATATATTGTGTTTGGATTTTTTATACTTGGTCCATTAATTTTGTAGTTGTGTTTTTTTAACTCATTTAAATATTTTGAAGTTTTATTTTCGTTTCTTAAAACACTATTTAAAAGTGCGCAATAAAATTGTGCTGTATGATTAGTTTTTAAGTAAGCCATTCAGTATCCAATTAATGAATAAGCAATTGCATGAGATTTATTAAATCCATACTCAGCAAATTTTTCAATATAATGTCAAAGTTCTTCTGCTTTATGTTGGTTATAATTGTTTTTTATAGCCGCACTTATAAAATCATTTTTAAATCGATCCATTAATTTTGCGTCTTTTTTTCCCATAGCTCTTCTAACTATGTCTGCTTTTCCTAAACTAAAATTTGCAACTCGTTTTAAAATCTCCATAACTTGTTCTTGATAAACAATAATACCATAAGTAGGTTCAAGTATATCTTCAATATTGTTATCAATTATATAATTTTTTGTTTTTGAATTTTTTCTTTTGATGTAAGTAGGAATATTTTCTTTAGGTCCAGGTCTAAATAATGAACTTGTAATTGCAATTTCGTCAATTGAATTTACTTTCATTTTAACAAGAACATCTGTCATACCTTCAGATTCTAATTGAAATATTCCTGTAGTTTCTCCACTTTTTAATAAGTCAAAAGTGTTTTTATCGTTTAAATTAATTTTATTAAGATTAATTTTTTCTCCTTTAGATAATTTAACAGCTTCAATAACTTCTTGAATTATCGATAAATTTCTTAAACCTAAAATATCAGTTTTTATAAGTCCGATACTTTCTAAATAGTTCATTGAATATTGTGTTTGTAAAATTCCATTAATACCAACTTTAGTTGGTACAATTTGTCAGATTTTTTCATCACAAAAAACAACTCCGGCTGCATGAGTTCCTGTTTGTCTTGGTAAACCAATAATTTTTCTAGTTACCTCAAAGATTTGAGGATATTTAGTTTCATATTTTTGTAATATTTTTGAGTCTTCTAAGGCTTTTTGTAAATCAATAACGTTTCTTTCGTTAACTTGTTTTGTCATATGATTAATATCATCAATATCAATTTCAAAAACTCTACCACAATCTCTTAATGCATTTTTTATTCCAATTGTTTGAAAAGTTGTAATTGTTGCAAAATGGTCTTTACCATATTTAGAATATAAATATTCTAAAATTTCTTCTCTTCGATCATCTTGAAAATCTATATCAATATCTGGCAAAGTAACTCTATCAATGTTTAAAAATCTTTCAAAAAGTAACCCGTACTGGATTGGATCTAATTTAGTAATTCCAAGCAAGTAAGAAACTAAACTACCTGCAGCAGATCCTCTTCCTGGACCCACTAAAATATTGTTTTGATTTGCAAAAGTTATCATATCACTTACTATTAAAAAATAATCTTCAAACCCCATTTTGAAAATAACTTCTAATTCCATATCTAATCTCTTTTTATATATTTCATTATTTAATTTTAGTTGTTCTAAATTTTCAATGCAAATCATTCTTAAATAATTATTTGAAGGCATATTTTTTGAGTTTGGATAAGTAAGAAAATGATTTTTATAATCATTAATAACATTTAATTCAACTTTTTTGATAATTTTTTCAATATTATAATTATGTATTTTCAAATCAATATATTTTTCTAGATCTTTACTCGCTAAATAATAATTACTTTCTAAATCACTAATTTCTTGCAAAGTTTTTGCTTCACCAATTGCATTGATAACTTTATAAACAAAATAATCTTTTTCATAAAGATTATTAATGCGACTTGCAAAAACTCTATTTTCTTCTTTTACATACTGGTAATTATTTTTTGTAACTCCTAAATAAAAATTATCTTTAATTTTTGTTTTTAACGACTCAATATAATCACTTCTATTTTCAGCATTAGGACTAAAAATTACAATTACATTTTCAAAATCTTGTTTAAAAATTTCTATTTCTAATTCTTCTATATTTTCTTTATCCATATTCAAAAGAAAAGAAGATAAGTAACTAATTACTTTATAACCCTTGTTATTTATTGCATAAAAGGTTATTAATCCATAAGTTAATAAAAAACAAACTCCAATTATTGGCTTAATATCGTTTTTTTTAGCTAAGTTTTCAAATTCTGCAGCTCCATACATTGAGTTTAATTCAGAATAAAACCCAACTTTTAAATTATTATTTTTTAAAAAGTCAATATAATCTTGAGGTTTTATTGTTGATTTTAAAAAATTGTAGCAAGAATGAATGTTAATTAAATTTGTATATTCCATAAAAAAACCTCTTTAAACTATATTTATTTTAACAAAATAACAAAAAAAACCTTATTTTCTTATAAGGTTTGTTACATATATTTTATTTTCCTATGTCTTTTCTGTAATAAAAGTTTTCAAATTCACAACTTATAACTTTTTTGTAAGCTTTTTTAACAGCCTCAGACATTTTTAGGTCTTGATTATAAACAAATAAAACTCTTCCACCATTACTGTTAAAAACATTATTTTCCTTATCAAATGTTGTTCCCATGTGAAATATATTACTATCAGCAAAAATGTTTTTATTTGTAAGTTTTAAGTTATTAATATGTGATTTTGGATATCCTTGACTCGCAATGGTTATTCCAACAACATAATTTTTACTCCACAGAAGCTGACTAGTTTTATTTTCTATTAAGTTTAAAATAATTTCAATTAAATCACTTTCTAATGCAGGCATTAAAACTTCAGTTTCCGGATCTCCAAATCTACTATTAAATTCAATCACTTTAACTTGATTATCTTTTGTAAGTATTAATCCAGCATATAGAACACCTTTATAATAAATATTTTCTTGTTTTAAAGCTTCAATAGTTTTTTTTATAATTTCATTTTTACTATACTCAATAATTTCTTTTGTAACATAATCAACTGGTGTGTAGCATCCCATACCACCTGTGTTTTCCCCTAAATCATTATCATAAATTTTTTTATAATCTTTTGCAGGTTGTAAATAAATTATACTATCTCCATTAACTAAAGCTAAATGACTAAATTCTTTTCCTTCTAAAAACTCTTCAATTACAACACCTTGTTTGTCATTGTTAAAAATATTTTTTTCTAAAATATTTTTAACAATGACAATTGATTCTTCTAAAGTTTTAGTAACAAAAACACCTTTACCACTTGCAAGTCCATCATTTTTAATAACAATTGGGAACTTATTATTATATTTTAAATACTCTATCGCTTCATTAGCAGAAGTAGTTGAAAAAAAATTAGCAGTTGGTATTTTATATTTTTGCATTAAAGTTTTTGAAAAAATTTTAGAAGCTTCAATTTGAGATGCTTGTTTTGAAGGTCCAAAAATTTTTAACTCATGTTTTTCAAACAAATCAACTACACCATTTGCTAAAAAAGCCTCATCTCCAACAATTGTTAAATCTATACTATTGTGTAGAGCGAACTCTAAAATTGAGTTCATATTATTAAAATCTATATTATTTTCAACAATAGCACAATCTTTAATACCATCGTTGCCTGGGATTACAAATACTTGATTACAAAGTTTAGATTCTTTACATTTTCTAGCAAGAGCGTGTTCTCTTCCACCTTTTCCTAATATCAAAATATTTTTTTTCATATTAATGTTTAAAGTGTCTAACATTTGTAAATATCATCACTAGTCCTTTTTCATTAGCTAAGTCAATTGAATCTTGGTCTTTTAAAGAACCTCCCGGTTGAATTATTGCTTTAATTTTATATTGACTTGCAAGTTCAACAACATCGTTAAAGGGCAAAAATGCATCACTAGAAAGTATGGCATCATTTGCTTTTGTTCCTGCTTGTTCTAAAGCAATTTTAGTAGAACCGATTCGATTCATTTGTCCAGGACCAACTCCAACAGTTTGAAGATTTTTTGTAATAGCAATTGCATTTGATTTTACGTGCTTAACTACACAAAATGCAAAATAAGCTTCTTCTAATTCTTTATCACTTAAATGATTATTAGTTACAGTTTTTCACTCACTGGTTTTATGTTTAAAATTATCTTTTTGTTGAACAAGCACGCCTTGATCGATTGATACATATTGATATTTATTAATATTTAAATTTTTATTTAAAAAATCTAGTTTTAATAAACGTAAATTTTTCTTTAGACTTAAGATTTCTAAAGCATCTTGATCAAAATCTTGTGCTATTATAATTTCTAAAAATATTTTACTTAGTTTTTCTGCAACTGCTTTGTTAATAATTTGATTTGTTGCAAGTATTCCTCCAAATATAGAAATCGAATCACTATCATACACTTTATCTCAAAGTTCTTCAACACTACCTTTGATTGCAACTCCACATGGATTTAAATGTTTTATACCAACCATACAACTATAATCATTTAAATCTTTTACAATATTAATTGCACTATTTGCATCTAGTAAATTATTATATGAAAGTTGTTTACCATGTAATTGAGTTGCATTGCTCAAACTTATTTCTTCAAAGTAATTATCTTGATATCATGCAGCAATTTGGTGAGGATTTTCTCCATATCTTAAATCTTCTTTTTTAGAATACGATAAAGTTATTTGTTCTGGTAAATGTGTATTTGAGCTTTTTGTAAATAAGTAGTTTGCAATTAGTGAGTCATAGCTTGAAGTATGAGCGAATGCTTTTTGTGCTAATCAAGTTTTTAATTCCTTGGTATCTTCATTTGATTTTAAAACATTTATAACTTTTTGATAATCATTGATATCACATATTGTTATTACATCTTTGTAATTTTTAGCAGCAGCTCTTATTAAACTCACTCCTCCAATATCAATATTTTCAATTATATCTTCATGTGTATTTTGCATGTTTTTAACTGTTTTTAAAAAAGGATATAAGTCAATAGCAACTATATCGAAATAATTAATTTTATGTTCTTCCACTTGTTTAATATGTTTTTCATTATTTCTAATAGATAAGATTCCTCCGTACAACATTGGATGAAGAGTTTTTACTCTACCATCTAAAATTTCTGGAAAGTTAGTTATATCTTCAACTTTGATAGCTTCAATTTTATTCTCTTTTAAATAATTATAAGTCCCCCCAGTTGTGATAATTTGATAACCTAGACTATTTAAATCTTTTGCAAACTCTAAGACATTGGTTTTGTCAAATACAGATATCAATGCATACTTCATTTTATATTTCTCCTTTAATTATTTTATTCATTATTTGTCAATAATATTTGTGTTCTTGTTTTTGAATTCTTTTTTTTAAAGAATCATGTGTGTCTTTTTTAAAAACTCTCACTGCTTTTTGAAAAATGATTTCTCCTGCATCCATTTCTATATTTACATAATGAATTGTAAATCCAGATAAATAAACTTTATAATCTAAAGCATATTGAATTGCATCTTTTCCTTTAAAACTTGGAAGTAGTGAGGGGTGTGTATTAATTATTTTGTTATTATATTCATCTAACAAAATGTTAGTAATCATTGTCATATATCCTGCTAAGAATATATAATCAATATTTTCTTTTTTTAGGGTCTTCAAAATGTCTCTTTCATATTCATTTTTATCTTCATAATCTTGTAGTAAAAAATTATAATTTTTAATATTATTAATTTTAGCTCTTGTTCTTGCATAACAATTTTGTTTATTAGTTATTAAAATTATTTTATCTACAATAAGTTTTTTTGTTTTAAATGCATCTATTATTGATTGAAAGTTGCTTCCATCACCTGAAGCAAAAATAGCAATATTAGTCATTTATTAACTCAATCTTTGTTTTGCTATTGTTTATAATTTCTCCAATAATATTTGCTTTGTAATCTTTAAATCCATTAATAAAGTTTGCAATTTTTTTAGCTTCTTCATTATCAGCAATAATTATAAAACCAACACCCATATTAAAAACATTGTACATTTCATCTTCTGAAATATTTCCTAGTCTTTGCATTAGTTTAAAAATATTTTGACTTTTAATTTTTGTTTTGTTAATTTTTGCACTTAATCCATTTGGAATTACTCTAGGGATATTTTCTATAAATCCACCTCCGGTTATGTTTGCCATTGCATTTATTTTAAAATTTTGATTTTGCAATTCACTAATTATGTCAACATAAATTTTTGTTGGTTTAAGTAATTCTGTTATTAAATTTGTTTCCAACTCTTCAAATTTATGATCATAGTTATAATTATGATCTTTAAAAAATATTTTTCTTACCAATGAATAACCATTTGAATGTATTCCAGAAGAATTTATAGCAATTATTTTGTTATTTTCTTTTACATTTTTTTTATAATCAATTAGTTTATCTTTTTCAACAACTCCAGTTATAAAGCCTGCTAAGTCATAATGATTTTTAATATACATATCTTTCATTTCCGCAGTTTCGCCACCCAACAAGGTACAGTTACTTTGAATACAACCATCAACTATTCCTGTAATTATATCTGTAATAATTTCTAAATTTATTTTTTCTACTGCAATATAATCTAAAAAATATAAAGGTTTTGCTCCGAGTGTTAAAATATCATTTACACACATTGCTACTAAATCAATTCCAATGGTTTTGTGTTGATTTGCCTCAATTGCTAATAATAATTTAGTCCCAACTCCATCAGTACCTGAAACTAAAACTGGTTTTTGATAATTTAAACTTGATAGGTCAAAAATACATCCAAAACTTCCAATATTATTTGAAAGCTTTGTATCAAACTTTTGAGCAACTATTTTTTTTATTCATTCAACAACTTCATAACCTTTATGAATGTCAACTCCTGATTTTTTATAATTATCACTCATTTTATTCTCCTTTGTTTAGATCATAAATATCTACAGGATATTCTCCAGTGAAAATATCAAAACATCCTTGACCTGATTCAAATAATTTTTTTAAATTATCAATTGTTAAAAATTCTAAACTGTCACACCCAATATAATTTTTCATATCTTCTAAAGACATATTAGCAGCTAAAAGTTCTTTATAAGTAGAAATGTCAATTCCATAATAACTTGGAAATTTAATAGGAGGTGAAGCAATTTTTAAATGCACTTCTTTTGCCCCATTATCTTTTAAAAGTTTGACAATGTACTTTGAAGTTGTTCCTCTAACAATCGAATCATCAATTAAAATAACTTTTTTATCTTTTACTACATCTTTTGTAACAGATAACTTTGTTCTTACACCAATTTCTCTTAACTCTTTTGTTGGTTGAATAAAAGTTCTTCCTGAATATTTATTTTTTATAAGACCAATGTCAAAAGGTAAATTAGATTGTCTTGCATAACCAAGAGCAGCAGAAGTTGAAGAGTCAGGAACGCCAATTACAACATCTCCTAAAATATTTTTTTGTTGTTGTGCTAGTAGTTCACCAGATTTAACTCTAAAATTATGTACATTAATATTATTTATAGTGCTACTTGGGTGTGCAAAGTAAATATATTCCATTGAACAAACTGTATTAAAATTATTTTTAGAAAAATAAAAACTTTCAATTCCTTTTTTACTTATTCTAACTATTTCTCCAGGATTAATATCTCTAATAAACTCTGAACCAGTTACATCAAAAGCATAAGTTTCAGAAGCAACAACATAACCTTCATTAAATTTTGCAATCGATAAAGGTCGCAACCCGTTTCTGTCTCTAATTGCATACATTTCATCTTCAAATAATATCAAAAACGCAAATGCTCCATTAATTACATTTAATGAGCTTTTTATTTTTTCAAGTCTTGCCTTTTCTTTACTCTTTGTAATTAAATGCGCTAATACTTCTGAGTCACTTGTCGCTTGAAAAATACTTCCTTCTTTTTCAAGTTTATTTTTTATAATATGAGCATTAGTTAAATTTCCATTGTGAACTAGACCAAAACTATTTTTTTTTAAGTTAAAAAAGAAAGGTTGAACATTACAATCGATCGAGCCACCAGTTGTAGAGTAAAGAACATGTCCAATTGAACTTGTTGCGTTTCAATTTCGAAAATCTTTTAGTTGAAACTTTTTAGTGACTAATCCCATTCCTTTTTTTAAAACAAATTTTTCATTTTGATCATAACCTAAAATTCCACAGCCTTCTTGTCCACGATGTTGTAAAGCATGCAATCCATAATAATTAATTAAAGCGGCATTATCAACATTAAAACAACCAAAGACTCCACACTTTTCTTTTAAACTTTCACTCATATTAAATATTTAAGCTTTCTAATTTTTCTAAAATAATTAAATAAATTGCGGTAATATCTTCTAAATCTTCTCTGAAACAATCTTTATCTAATTTACGATTATTTTTATCTCAAAATCTACATGTATCAGGACTGATTTCATCTCCTAAACAAATGTTATTATCAGCATCTAATCCTAATTCAATCTTAAAGTCAACTACTTTAATATCTACTTTTTTAAATAAATCTAAAAGTAACTTGTTTATTTTATGCGTAATTTTTTTTATTTCATTAAGTTGTTCTTGTGATGATAAACCTAAAACTACACAATGATCATCATTAATTAAAGGATCACTAAACTCATCATTTTTATAACATATTTCAAATATAGGTCTTTCAAAAACTGTAGCTTGTTCAATTCCTAATCTTTTTACAATACTACCTGCTGCGATATTTCTAATAATTATTTCAATCCTAAACATCTCTAATTTTTTTACTAAAACATTTTGATCATCTAATACTTTTATTAAATGAGTATTGATTCCATTGTTTTTTAAATATTTAAAAATTATATTTGATATTTTTGCTGTCAATACTCCTTTTGATTCATAAGTTGCTTTTTTTAAACTGTTAAAAGCTGTTACATCATTTTTAAAAAATATTTGTAGTTCGTTTTTACTTTCTGTACTATAACAAATTTTTGATTTACCTTCATATAATTTATTCATTTTATTTTTCTCCCTCGTTTGTTTTAAAAAAGTAGTTTAATGCGCTACTAAAAATATCTTGTTTTTTGTTACCATAAATATTTTTACAAATGTTGTTTCCAAATCTTTCACTATGTCCCATTTTTCCAAGAACTAATCCGTTTTTTGATACTATACCTTCAACATTGTAATAAGATCCGTTTGGATTATTTTTTTTATCAACATATTCAAAAGCAATTTGATTATCCTTTAATAGTTCTAAGTATTTTGTCTCATTAATTACAAATCTTCCTTCCCCATGTGATACTGCAATATTGTTTACTTGATTTTTTTCCAAGTCTTGAGTTCAAGGGGAATTGTTATTAACAACTTTACAATTAACATAAGTTGCAATATGTCTATTAACATTATTTTTTATAAGAGATGGGTCTTCTTTAGTAATTGGATTAAGTTCATTGCTATTAAAAATTCCTGATTTTATTAAAGCTTGAAATCCGTTACATATTCCTAAAATAAGTTTTTTAGATTCTAAAAACTCTTTTAAAGATTTTTTTATTAAACCATTTTTTAGTACACTAGCGATATATTTACCACTACCATCTGGTTCATCTCCTAAACTAAATCCACCCGGTATTACAAATATATGTGACTCTTTAATTTTTTTAGCTAAGTTATTTATAGATTTATTTAATTGTTCAGCATTTAAGTTGTTAAAAATAAATTCTTCACAATCTACATTTTTTCTTTTAAATGCCTTTTTAATATCATATTCACAATTAGTTCCTGGAAATATTGCAATTAATACTTTTACTAAGTTTATTTTGTCTGGGTAATATTTTTTCTTTTCTGTTACTTCTTTTATAGTTGTTTGTAAAGGTTGAGGGTAATTTTTAGAACCATCATAATATAAATTTCTAATTGGATTTAAATAATTTTCTAAACACTTTTGCTTGTTAATAATTTTGTTATTAACAATAAATTGTGAACTTGTTTTTCCTAAATAAATTAAGTCTTGATAATTTAAATTTTGTTTTGTTTCAAAAATTATTGATCCATACATTGGGTTGTATAATTCTAACTCCGTGTTTATTTCGAATCCTAAATTGTTTCCAAAACTCATCTTAGCCAAAGCTTCTGCTATTCCTGCATGTTGAATTGCAAATGCAGATTGAACAAGTTCTTTTTCAATTAAGTTTGAGTAATATTCAAAATTTAGTTTCAATTTTTTAAAATCAGGATAACCATATTTATAATCTAATTTTAATAAATAAATATTATTGTTTATATTTTTAAAATCTGAAGAAATAATTTTATTTGCATTACCTGTTGTTAAAGCAAAACTAACGAGAGTTGGAGGTACATTTAAATTTTCGTAAGTACCACTCATACTATCTTTTCCACCAATTGCTGGAATCTCAAGCTCTTTTTGTGCAATTAAAGCACCCAATAGAGCAACTAAAGGCTTACCTCATTTTAATTTATTTTCATTTAACTTTTCAAAATACTCTTGTAAAGTTAATTTAACTTTTTTAATATCTCCACCAACAGCAACAACCTTAGTCACACTCTCAATAATTGCTAACATTGATCCTAAAAAAATATTTTTTTCAAATATGTATGGATTATAACCATAACTCATTATTGTACATGTGTCTGTATTCTCTTTTATCGGTATTTTTTGACAACTCACTTGAGTTTCAGAAAGTTGATTAACTCCACCGAATGGAGCTAGTACTGTTGTACTTCCAATTGAGAAGTCAAACATTTCAATCATTTGTTTTTGCGACATCACATTTAAGTCTAAAAACATTTTTTCAAAGCTTTCATATTTATTTTGATAAATATCAGATTTTAAATATTGATTATCTATGTTAACTTCTATTTTATTTGTTACTCCACCTGTATCGATAAAATTTCTTTTAATATCTACAATTTTGTCTCCGTTAAATGTTACTTCAAATTTTTTTTCTTCAATAACTTCTCCTATTTTTATAGCTATAAGATTTTCATTTTGTGCTGATTCAATAAAATCGTTTAGATTTTGTTGTTCAATTACAACTACCATTCTTTCTTGAGACTCTGATATTAAAATTTCTTTTCCGGTTAAACCTTTGTACTTTAAATGCACATTGTCTAAATTTAATTTAACACCATCAGCAAGTTCGCCAGCTCCAACTCCAATACCACCAGCTCCAAGATCATTAGATTTTTTTATAATTTTGGAAACTTTTGGTATAGAAAATAGTCTTTGTAATTTTCTTTCTTCCACAGGGTTTCCTTTTTGTACTTCACTATAAGAGTTTTGCATAGAGTTTTTATCATGATTTTTTGAAGAACCAGTAGCACCACCAATTCCGTCTTTACCAGTTGCTCCTCCGACTAAAACTATTATGTCTCCTGGTTCAGGTTTTTTTCTAACTAAGTTTTCTAATTTACTTACTCCAACAACGGCACCTATTTCTAATCTTTTTGCTTTATAGTTATTGTGATAAATTTCTTTTACTAAAGTTGTAGGCATTCCTATTTGATTACCGTAGCTAGAAAATCCTTCAGCAGCTGTTTTTGAAATTTTAGATTGAGCTAGTTTATTTGGTATAGTATTTTCAAAACTTTCTAAAATATCTCCAGCACCAGTTACCCTTATGCCTTGATAAACATATGCTCTTCCAGATAACGGGTCTCTTATCGCACCTCCTAGACAAGTTGAAGCTCCTCCAAATGGTTCAACTTCTGTTGGATGATTATGAGTCTCATTTTTAAATTGCACTATGCATGTGGATTTATTTACATCTACAATTATTGAAGCTGCATTTATTTCATCAGAAACTTCTATATCATTTACTAAACTATTTTTAACAAGATACTTACCATAACTTGTTGCAATACTCATTAGTGTCAAGTTATTTTTTGTACTTATTTTTTTATAAAATTCTAATGCTTCTTCTATGTACACTTTTGTAAACAAGTTTATATCTTTGTTAAAATTAATTTTATTAATTATTGTTTCAAATGTTTTGTGTCTACAATGATCACTTCAGTATGTATCTAGTAAATATATTTCTGAATCTGTTGCATATCTTTTTAGCTCTTTTGAAAAATAATTTGCTATAAATGTAAAATCTTTAAAACTCATTGCCAAGTTTAATTTTTCATACAATCTTTTTAGTTCTTCACTTGATTTATTAAAATCATAGTTCAAAATAACTTTATAGTTTTTATCTTTTTCATCAATTTTTGAAATATTATCTAAACTTACTTCATAAGATTCAATTGGGTTTATTAAATACTTTTTGAATTTGTTTAGATTTATCTCACTTACATTTTTATCGAACACAAATAGTTTAAAAGTTTTTATTTTTATTTTTTTTGTTAAAAGTAAATTTGAGCACTCACTTGCACTTTCTTCTCTTTGGTTGAATTGACTATCAAATGTTTTAATTGCAAAGTATTTATTTTCGTTTAAATCAATTTCATCAAATAAATCATCAATGTTAATTTCAGAAAGTATATTATTTTTTATGATGTCTATTTCTTTTTCACTTACTTCACATAGATCGTATACATTAAAAACTTTTAAAAAATCAATGTTTATATTAAATACTTTTTCTAATTCATTAATTAAGTTTTTAGACTCAATATCAAATTCCTTTTTTTTAGATACGTAAATTCTTTTATTCATTTTTATCCTCCAAGATTTTACTTGCTAAATTCAAATTTTTTAAAACCTCATTTTTATTTTTACTAAAAATGTTGATATGTCCCATTTTTCTTTTTTCTACAACTTGATTTTTTTTATAATCATATTTATTGATTGTTGAATAGTTAAAATCTTTTTTGATATCTTCTCCTAAGAGATTTATCATTACAGATTTATAAATGAGTTTTGGTTTAATAATTTTTCTATTTGTTATTGCAAGAATATGATTTCTAAACTGACTAACATTACAACCATCTATTGTGTAATGACCAGTGTTATGAACTCTTGGAGCCATTTCATTGAAATAAAACTTTTTGTTTTTTACAAAAAATTCAAAAGCAACTGTTCCGACTATGTTTTCTTTTGTTAATAAGTTTTTAACTTTATTTAATATTTTTTTGTTTATTATGTTTTTTTTATTTAATACTTTTGATTCTCAAAGTATTCCGTTTTTATGTTTATTAATTGGTGTTGGAAAAAAATATATTTGATTTGATTTACTTCTTGTGACTATTAAACTTGTCTCAAAATCAAATTGACAAACCTCTTCTATAATAAAATTATTATTGGCATAATCAAGATTGACACATTCTTCTAAGCTTTTTAAGACGCTTTGACCTTTACCATCATACCCTCCTGAGTTAGTTTTTAATATTACAGGAAAGCTTATTAGATTTTTTTCTATTAAACTTTGAAAATCTTTAAAATAATTAATTTTAAAAAATTTAACAGGTTCTAATCCATAACTCTTTGCAAAGTTTTTCTCATCAAAACGTTTTTTAGAAACTTCTAAAAATTTTAGATTTGGATGTAATTTATTTTTAAAATCTTTTAAAACCGATTCACTTATGTTTTCAAATTCATAAGTAACAACATCACATAACTCAAATAGTTTATTAATTGCTTTTATATCATCATAATTACTATTAATTATTTGCACATTTAAGTCATTACAACTATTTTGAAGGTTTGGTTCTAAAACTACAAACTCTGTGTCTATTGAAGACTCAATTAGCATTCTTGCTAATTGTCCTCCTCCGATTATGCCTACTTTCATTTAAACAACCTCAGTTTCTAAAACCGATTTAGTTTGATTGTTAATAAAAGTATTTAGATTATTTTTTATATTATTATTATTTAAAGCCATGATCCTTGCAGCAAATAATGCTGCATTTTTTGCTCCACTTTCTCCTATTGCCATTGTAGCAACAGGAACACCCCCGGGCATTTGAACAATTGATAAAAGTGAGTCTACTCCATTTAAACTTTTTGATTGAACAGGAACACCAATTACAGGAAGTGGTGTTAAACTAGCAATCATTCCAGGAAGATGAGCACTGCCTCCAGCTGCTGCTATAATTACATCGAAACTATCTACTGCATTTTTTGCATAACTAAATAAAATTTCTGGAGTTCTGTGTGCAGAAACTATTTTTAATTCATATTCAATATCTAATTGTTTTAATATTTCTAATCCTGGTTCTAAAGTTTTTTTATCACTAATAGAGCCCATTACTATACCAACTTTATCTTTCATCTATTCCTTTCCAAACAAAAAGACCCCTTTAAAGGAGTCTACAACAAAAAAAATAAATAGAGATTTACTTGCTATATGACTCACTTTATAGACAATAATTTAAGGTTATTTGTAGAGACGTTCGACCATATTACGAACATATATAAAATGATATTTACAAAAATATTATAGCATAACAATTAATTTCAAATTTGTTAAAAAAGTAATAGTTTAAATTTTTTATTTCTAAATAATTTATCTAAATTATAAAAGTTAATTTGTTTTAAATATATAATCTATATATTAAATAAAGGAGTAAAAATGTTTTTAGAAGTTATTGCAAAATCAATGAAAGATGTAGAAAAAATAAACAAGTCACTTGCAAATAGAATTGAGTTATGTGCAAATCTTGAAGTTGGAGGTTTAACTCCAGATTATAATTTAGTTGTGAGTTCAACAAATCAATCAAAATTACCAGTAAATGTTATAGTGAGACCTACTCATAGAGATTTTATTTATTCTAAATCTGAAAAAAAACAAATTATAAAAGATATAAAATTTATAAGAAAAACAGAAGCAAACGGAATTGTTTTTGGGGCATTAAATAAAGATAATACAATTGATCTAAGATTTTTAAAAAAAGTTATTAAAGTAAAAAAACACTTAGAAATAACTTTTCATAAAGCCTTTGATGAAGTAAATGATTTTGAAAAAGAATACTCTATACTAAATGAGTTAAAAGTAAATACTATATTAACTTCTGGAGGACAAAATTTAAAAACAGGAATAAATGTAATAAAAAGGTTAATTGATATGAAATTAAATACAAATATATTAATTGGTGGTGGAGTAAATATAAGTAATTTAAATGATTTGCTTAATTTATGTCAAAATATTCATATTGGAAGATTAGCGAGAAAAAATAATAATTACAATGAAGATATTGATGTTAATTTTATAAACTCAATTAAAAACATGAACACATAAAAAAAGTATAATTCTAATATTTAAAAGAATTATACTTATAGTTATGAGTAATTTATTCTATTTCAATAGACATATTGATAACTTCACTCTCCCCTTTTTCAAGTTGACGCATTGCAAGCTTATCTCTAAATCTATTCCCTATTCTTGTTTCTAAATCTGGTAATCCTCAATATGGTTCAATACAAATAAAGTCCATATCATTATTAGGTTTTCATAAAACAAAGTATGGATTTTTATCAAACTTCATAGTTATTTTTTTATCTTTATATAAGTAATTTATTTTATCTAATTCAAATTCATCAAATAATAAAGATTTTGAGTCTCCAAAATCAACATTAGAAATAATAATTTCACTTACTCCTGTTCTTTCTTGATTTGGTAAATAAGTTCCGTTAGCTCCAGTTTTTGTAGTGTAATATTGCTCACTTTCAAAAATAACTTTTGAATCTTTATCAACTTTAAATGCAGGATGATGTCCAAATGAATATGACATCGTTTCATGACCAACATTAATAACTTCAAAAACATAATTAAGTTTATTATCTTCTAGATATAAATCAATTATGATATCAAAATCAAAAGGATAAATATCTTTAAATTGATCGTGTGCTCTAAACATACATTTAGCTTTTTTTTCATTAATTATTTCTATATCTCAATCTTTTATTTGAGTAAAAAATCCATGTCTTGGTGTGTGATAATCTTTTTCATTGTGCAAAAATGGTCCTGTAACATTTCCACAAATTGGAAATAAAACAGGTCATGTTTTTGGTCAAGATCCATCTTGTTGATATAAAACTTCTATTCCTTTATGCTTAATACTTGTTATTTCTAAACCTTGTTTTGCAATTTCAAATTTTACATTTAATAATTCATTTTTTAATTTGTACATTTTACTCACTCCTTACTTCACTCTTTTATATTACTCTTTTTTTCAAATTGTTAAAAATAAAATGTTAAGAAATAATTTTTAAAAAAAGATATAATTATAAAGAATTAAAAGGAGCATAATGAAAAAAATTTTTGTCATACTTTCAACAATGTTATTACCCTTAGGGGCCTCAAGTTATGTTATAGCTTGTCCTAACAAGATAGAAAAAAGAAAAAAAAATATAAAAGAAGTTGAGGAAGCTTTTCAAGAATTAACTCCTGCTAACAATTCCATTCAAGCTGCTGCTGCATCTGTAATAAAAAAAATTAATGACTTTTTTAATATTGAAGTTAAAGAAACCACTGATATTATTTTTAGTTTATATTCTAGAGCAAATGATATGTCATCAGGAGAAATTACTGGAGAAGCAACTTCTACAAGTATGTTAATAAAAGGAAAAGCTACATTTAAATTAAAATATGTAGATGAAAGAAATGATATAAAAGATTTTATAAAAAATAAAGATTTAGGCGATTGAAGCGGTCAAGGAGTTATTCCAACAATTAATGAAGCTATAAACCAAATAAAATTAAAAAATAGCGAGTTTTTTTTAAGTTCTAATTATTTTGAATTTATAGGAGTCCCTGATAAAAATAATTTAGAAATAAAAGTTAAGGATAATGTTAAAAATTATAGAGGAAGTGTTAAATTTAAACAAATTTATTCAATATCACAAGATCTAAAAATTCAAGCAATATCTGATAAAACTTTTTTTCAATCTAAAGATGGATTAGGAATAGATATAAAAGTTACAAATGTAATAGATGAAATGAATTTAACAGCAGGTTCAAGCGACGATAAAGTTGTTGAAGTTTTAGTTGAAAAAAAACAAAATACAATTAATGCAGAAAAAAAAGAAATTACTTTTTTATTAAAATTATTTCCAAAAAATGTTGGAGAAGTAACCATAACTTTAAATTATCCAGGTGCAGATTTAGTAGTTTTTAAAGTTAAGGTTGTTGAAAGTCCAGATATTTAAAAAACTAGCTATGCTAGTTTTTTAAATATCTAATTTCATATTGATATGTTTAATGTTTGCTTCTAAGAATTCTTCTCCGAACTCTTTAAAATTTAAGCTTTTGTAAAAGTTTAAGGCATTTATTTGTGCATGAATATATAAACTTCTTGCTTCTAATTCTTCTTTCATATATTCAATTATAAATAAAATTAATTTTTTACCGATGTTTTTATTACGTTGTTCTTTTATTACTCCTACTCTTCCTAAGAAATAACGGTTATCCTTTAAAAATATTCTTGCACAACAAATTGGTTCGTTATTTAAAAAACCAACAACATGATAAGCAAATTCATCATAATCATCAATCTCATTATCAATTGTTGTTGCTTTTTGTTCGTCTACAAAAATAATTTTTCTAATATTTAAAGCATGAAAAAATATAATATTATCAACACTAAATTCTACTTTAAAAGTTAAATTTGACATAAGTTAATCTCCTATCAAAATATTATATCTAAAAATTTTTAATATTTGCTTTATTCTTTATAAAATATATAATATGTTTAAGAAAGTAAAGAGGTTTAAATGATGAAAAAATTATTAGGTATCTTAGGTAGTTTTGGTTTACTAGCAAGTTCAACTTCAACAGTTGTTGCTTGTCCAAAAGTAGAACCAGGAGAAATTAAAGACGGAATTACTCCAAAAGATGTTAAATATTTAGAAAACGAATCATTTAATGTAGAAACATTGAACGGTGATGATTATTCAGGATTAAAAGCAGTTGATGAAACTAATAGCTTAGAATTAAAAACAGAAAGATCAAGTTCTAACCATAAATTATGAACAGTAAGTTATACTGCTAAAAAAGTTCCTGCAGATGGGGAAAAAATTAGTGTAAAATTAACTTATGAATCTGCAGAAAAAAAGTAGAAATAGCTGTTAATAAAAATAGTTTAGATAATTTTGTGAAAGAGACCAATTTAAAATGAATTGATTTCGAAGGAAATAAACCTTCAAATACTAATATTTGAGACGCTTTATGATTAAGAAATAATGTTACAGCTATAAAAAATGATATTGAAATAAATGAAAAAGATATAACTTTTAATGATAATTCAGGTACTGCAAAATTATCTACAAAAGGTAGCAATTTGGAAACTAAAACATTGGAATTAAAGTTTATTAAAGATACAAGAACAAAAATAGAAGACATAATAAAACAAAAGAATCTTGGAGAAATTACTGGAAAAAATGATAAAGTTACAAAAGACGATATATGAAGCGCAATCAGCAAACAAGTAACAAATAGTAATTTAAAAAAAGAAGACATTTATATAATGATTATTAGTGACTCTAGCGCAAAAATAATCACATCAAGTATAGACAATGAAAATTTTAGAGGCGGAGTTAGTGTAACATTTACTTATAAAAAGCTTATTTAAGCATTAAAAAAATAAGATTGAATCTTCTTTTTTTAATGCTTAATTTTTCTTTGTTCCATTATTAAATCATATGCATTATTTATTTCACTCATTTTATTTTGAGCCTCTTTTGAAGAGTTAACATCTGGATGATATTTTTTAGCCAGTTGGCGATACTTTTTTTTAATTTCTGCATCACTAGCATCACTATTCAAACCCAAACATTTATACGCATTTTTAAGTTTTATTTCAAACTCATTGGCAAAGTCTTGAGATGATGATCAATTATCTTGTTGTTGATTTTCTTGATAATATTTTTCTTCGTGTTGAGATTCTTCACGTTCTTCTCTTCTGCGTCTTCTTCCTCCGCCAAAAATAGCATCTATTATCATTACAATAAAAATATAATAAAATATTCTAAGTATTAATTCTAAAACTTTATCCATTAAATAACATCTCGCTTCTTTTTATCTTATAATTAAGTATACTATGATAATGATAATAACCAAAAAAATTATAATAGAAGCAATAATTTTATAAACTAATGAGTTGATCTTTCTTCTTTTTTTGATTAAATTTTCTTTAATAACTAGCTCTTCATCTTCTTTTAAAGTTTTTGTTTTAATTTCTGTAATAGTTAATGATTCATCATGATATTCTTCAACTTTAAATTCATTTTCTAATCCAAAAGTTTCGCTATTAATAACATTTCCATTAAAAACTCCAAATTTATTCGGGTTTTTGTTCTTGATTTTTTTGTTCTTGATTTTTTTCAACTAATTCACCATCTTTACAAACATATTGTTTAATACAATTATTTAAAGCATAATCTAATAACTCATCAATTAATAAGTTTTTTTCTTGGCCTTCTGCAATAAACAATTTTGGTTTTGTTATTGGGTTTTTAGGAACATATAATGAGCATACATCATCAAAAGGTAATATTGATATTTTATATGTATCTATTTTTTTTGCAATATCTATTATTTCTTCTTTATCATAAGTTATTAAAGGTCTAATAATAGTTAAATCTGATGTTTTATTAATAACATTTAAAGATTCAATTGTTTGAGAAGCAACTTGACCTAAGTTGTCTCCTGTTATTATTGCTTTTGCGTTTATTAACTGTGCTAATTTGTTTGCAATTTTTACAAAAATTCTTCTCATAATAGTAATACGATAAGATTCTTCTTTTATATGCATTAATTCTTGTAAAATTAAAGAAAAATCACATACATATAAGCTAAAGTGAGTTTGATTGTACTTTTCTAATGCTAATGCTAAACTAAATACTTTATTTAAAGCTTCTTTACTTGTATGTGGAGGAGTCATAAAATGTAAAAAGTCTACTTGCATTCCTCTTTTTAAAGTTAAGTAACTAGCAACAGGAGAATCAATTCCTCCACTTAACAGCGAAATTGCTTTTCCTCCAACCCCAACAGGAAGTCCTTTTGAAGCAACTATTTTTGATGTAAAAATATATGCCCCATCAATTTTAATAATAACTGTTATTTTATTTTCAGGTTTCTTAACATCCACTTTTAAGTTATTTGTATTTTTTAAAATATTTGATGCAATTTTAATTTTTAAATCACTTGAGCCGATTGGAAAGTTTTTATCTTTTCTTTCTACTTCAACTTTGAAAGTGTATTCTTTTAAGCTTTTTGCAATTTCTAAGGTTTTTTGCAATATTAAATCTTCATCTTTTTTAACAATATCAACAATTGAAATTGAATAAATTCCAAAAGTTGTTGTTAGTACATCGATTATTTCATTAATTTTAGTCTCATTAACTGTAATAGTTAAACTATTATAATCTTTTTTATACTCTACAAATTCTTTATATTTTTTCAGCTTAAACTTGATGTTTTGTATTAATTTTGTAATAAAGTATTCGCGATTGTTTCCCTTTAAAGTTAATTCTCCATATCTTACTAAAATATTTTTCATATATTCCTCTTATTTTCTAATTTTTTTTAAACCACCTAATGTATTTAAAGATAAATTAATTAGTTGTTCTAGTTGTCTTTGTTTAAATAGCACTTCACATCTATCAATCAATTCTTCCATGCCATTGTATTTACCAACATATCTTTCTAAATATACCATTATTTCTTGAGAAATATAATCTAAAAAAATTGCATCCTTTAAATCTCTAACAATTGTCATTATTTCATTAGTTACTTCTTCTATGTAAAGTGATGCTAATTCTTTTTCTTCATGAGTTTTTATTAATGCCACTCTTTGTTTTAAAAATTCTTGTAATTTATCTTGTTCATAATTAATAGATTCTAAAAATCTTGGCCCCAATTCTTTAATTGAGCGGTACTGATTAATTTTTACTTCACATTGATTTAAAAGACTTTGTAAAAAAATAACATGATTTATTAAACTTGCAACATTGATTGTATTTTTTTCAATTCATTTAGCTGATTTTTCTAAATGTTCAATATCTTCAATTGAGTTTGACAAAGCTTTTAAAAGTTCTTCTTTTAATTCCATTAAATTAATTTCTTTACCAGTTGATTCACTCACATCAAATCTTGAAAATATAAGTTCAATATTTTCTTTGGTTGAAATAAATTTTGATCTAGCCTCTTCAAATTGACTACTTTCAATTGTTTTAATTTTACTTAAAGTTTTTGCTTCATGAAGTTCTTTTTGAATTGCTCAGGTTGCTTTTCAAACTTTATCAAAGTTATTTTTGATATTTTCAGTATCTTCTCTAAAGTATTTTTTTAGTTTATCTTCGTACTCGACTGAATCTTTAAAGTTTAAAATTAGATCTTCAATTTCTTCTAATGTACTTCTTACTTTCTTATATTGTAAGTTTTTTATTTGATTTAAAGCTTTAATTCTTAATTGATCTACTTGATATTCTAAGTTTAAATAATTGTTTGCGTTTAAATTTAGCTTTTCTCTACTTGAAGTGCCAAAAGTAACATATTTATTTTTTATTTCAGCTAATTTTTCAGGAATAACAGCTTTAATGTATGAAAAGGTTTCAGGAATTGCTTCTAACAACTCTATTACAAATAATAAAGAAGCTTTAATTTTACCTAATAAATCTCATGAAGCTTTTAACCAACCTTCTTCCATATTTATGTAAAAATCTTCGAACAATTCTTCAATTTTTATTACTATACCATTTAATTTTTCATGATCGATTTCATAATCTTTAAATGTAACAATTATCACTTCTTCTTTAATAGCAGAAAAAACTTCTTTTAAATAAGTTACAAAATCACGTTGCAAGAATTCAACTTCAATTTTAGAATAAATTTCTACATATAAATCATAAATAGTATTATTAATTGAAGCTAAATTTTGATAAACTTTTTGATAATTTTTATAGTTTGATATCAGTGGTTTTGTTGTACTTCTATCTTCAAGTAGTTTAACAAACTCCAACATAATTTTTGAAACTTGCTTTTCATAAATCAACTCAAATTTTGTTCTTCAAACATAGTATTCTTTTTCAAGATCTTTTGTTTCATCATAAATGTTTGATATTCTTCTTATAAGGTTTTTTAAAGATGATTTAGTTATTGCATCATATAGATCAATTGTTTTTGCAATAGTTTGAATTATGTTTTTATGTATAATTAAAACTATTGTTAAAATTAAACTTATTAAAAATAATCCAAAAAAGATTGCTGTACAAGCAATCAATATTGGATCTGTAAACATATTATTTATATTTCATGTAAGTACCATAAATATTTCCTCGTTTTTATTATAGCACATAAGATATTACTCTTTAATTCATATAAAATACCGCAAAAACACTTTACATTTATTAAATTTTTATTAAAAACTATATTAAAAACATATATAATTATTATTGGTTAATCTGCAGGCAAACATAATAAAATAATTAGTCTATGATTTGAAAAGCGTGAGTAACCCTTGCAGATAAGGGCGAACATAGACTTCCTTTATTAGAGTTTGTATTTTAATAGCGATTTTCCAAAAAAATAAGGAGAAATAATGTCAAGATATACAGGATCTAAATTTAAAAAAGCTCGTCGTTACGGGTTTTCAATCTTAGAAACAGGAAAAGAGTTTTCTAAAGGTAAAAAAAGAACTACTGCTCCAGGTCAACATGGATCAAGAAGAACTAAATTGTCAGGTTATGGACAACAAATGCAAGAAAAACAAAAACTTAAATTTATGTATGGTTTAACAGAAAGACAATTTAGAAATACATATGCAAAAGCAAAAAAATTAGCTGGAATTACAGGTACTAATTTCTTACAATTACTTGAATCAAGACTAGATAATATCGTTTATAGAATGGGGCTTGCTTTAACAAGACAAGGAGCAAGACAATTAGTATCACATGGACATATTTTAGTAAATGGAAAAAAACTAGATATTCCTTCATATATTGTAAAACCTGGTGAAACTATTGCATTAAAAGATAAAATGCATAAAAATGATAAAGTAATTGAAGCAATTGCTTCAAGTGCAAAAACTGTTGAATTTGTTAAGTTTGATCAAAAAACTTTCTCAGGATCATTTGTTAGATTACCAGAAAGAAATGAATTAAATCAAGAAATTAATGATGCACTAGTTGTAGAATGATATAACCGTTTAATTAAATAAAAAATTGTGTTTTAAACACAATTTTTTTTATCACTTTATTAGATCTTTTTGGTCAAAATTTTTTATTGTATAATTTTTAATTAATTAAAGTTCAATTACTTTATCAAAATTGTTATTATTTATAGTATTACTTGTATGAGAAATATATAAAATTGTTTTATTCATACTTTTAATTATTTCTTCAATAATGTCTCGATTATTTTTATCTAAGTTTGATGTTATTTCATCAAATATCAATATTTGTCTATCTTGTAGTAATGCTCTAGCGATTGATATTCTCTGCATTTCTCCACCAGACAAGTTATTAGTATCAATACTAATGATTTTTTCTAAACTTTCTAAATTTGCAAGTTTTTCTAAATTTACTTTTTTTAAAACTTCAATTATTTTTTCATTACTCACGTCTTCATTAAATAAAGTTAAATTATTTTTTAATGTATCATTAAAAATAAATGTTTTTTGAGGCATATATCAAATTAAGTTTTTAATATTTTCTTTGCCTACTGATTTATAATTTAATTCATTGTTTAATAAAATCTTTCCACTATAATTATCAATTAAACCAAATATTATGTTGAATAATGTAGATTTACCTTTACCAGATTCTCCAACAATCAAATATTTTTCATCTTTTTTAAATTCTAGATTTAAATTATCAAAAATTTGTTTGTTATTTATTTCATAACTTAAATTTAACAGTTTTAAATTTTTAAAATCTATTTTTTCAATATTTTCTTCTGCTACATCATGAGGTTTAAATTTTTTTACAATTATTGATCCTGCCTTAATTACAAAAGCTGATCCAAATAAACCATTTACTCCATTAAAAAATGTACCTGAAATGTTTGCAACCGAAAGCACTGCACCAACTTCTGTATAATTATTTAAAGCTAAATAAATAGATACAAATAACATTATCATTTGACTTGCTATGAATAAAGCAAATAAAATAAATCCTTGAAATGAGTTTGCATAACCATATGAAGAAATGGCTTTTTCTTCTTTTTTACTTGCTAAATTAATTAAATTATAGAATTTTCTTTTTTCATTTGCATATGAAAAAACATAATATCCACTTATTAAATTTTCTACTCTACTAGAAAAGTTTTCTTTTGCAACTGACATTTTTTTAGTTGATTTTGTGACTCAAGATTGAACAAGAGAAGGAAGAATTATCATTAATAGAGT
This sequence comes from Spiroplasma gladiatoris, assembly GCF_004379335.1. Classification (NCBI taxonomy): domain Bacteria; kingdom Bacillati; phylum Mycoplasmatota; class Mollicutes; order Entomoplasmatales; family Spiroplasmataceae; genus Spiroplasma; species Spiroplasma gladiatoris. The sequence goes on from NZ_CP038013.1 coordinate 1,005,243, forward strand.
TGTTCCGAATAATGATAAACCAATTATTCAATGGAAAGTAAATATTGCATAAGTAGATAAAATTATTGCTGAAATACTTTTTACAACATTAAAAATATTATTTATACATAAGTTTTCAATTGAGTTAACATCATTTGTATATCAAGAAATATAATCTCCTTTTTTATATTTTTGAAATTCTATATCGTTAAGTGAATTTATTTTTTTTGATATTAAATCTTTTAGCGAAACTTTAATTTTATAAATAGCTTTAACTTTTATTAAATCTGAAATATAGTTTAATAAAATCGATATAATAAAAGATACTAAAACAATAATTGTGTTTTTAGTAACAATATCAATGTTATTTGCAACAACATTGTTTAAGACACTTGATAATTTATAACCTCCATAAACTATACTTGCGTTAGATAGGGTTGTTAAAAATGCGTACATTAAAATTAAGTACCAATATTTATTAGTTATTTTTGTCATATAATTCCTTTCAATTTTGTAGTTTAAAATTAAATTTTAATAATTAACAAAATTGAACGAATTGATCTCCATAAATTATTTTAATTTTTTTTATATATTTAGTTTTTATATAATTAATTTTAAAATTTGTGAATTTTAAAAAAATTATTTTTAGTTTAATTAATAAACTTTGCAATATTAATAAAAAGTTTAATTTTATTTTTACAAAATCTTTTAATACTAATTTTATTAAATGATAAATTTTTGTTTTTATTTTTTGTAATGATATTCATTTGATTTGAACTAGTAAAAAAACAATTGCTATAAAAGATAATAAAATGATTACTAGTACATTAAATAATGAAGACAAATTAAATTTAAATTTATAAATAAATATTGATATTACAAATAAGAATATAAATGTTAATACGATTTTAAAATAAAATTTAAGTCAATAAATTCCATCTTTATCTAATTTAGATAAAATTTTAGTTAAATTAAATAGTAAAGTTATAGTAGAAAATAAAAATACTGTACATAAAAAATTAAAAACAAAAGATATTATATAAAAATCTTTTGAAAATAACGTGTCTTTGTATAAATTAGTCAGTAAACTTGAAATAACAAATAAATTTATTATTATTAAGCTTCTTAAACTTAAAACTTTTTTTAATATTCTACTCATAATAAACCTTTTTAAAATTATATCAATTTTTATATGTAATATATTTATAAATAAAATAAAAAGCTTATAAATATAAGCTTTTTATTTTATTTAGTTTTTTTAATCTCTTGTTGTTTTTGCTTGTAATTTGTTTTAACAGTTTTCGAACTTTCAATAAAAGCTCTTTTATCAATTTTTTGTTCTTGAAACTCTACTTTTAAAACTCTATATTCTTGGTCAAAAGTATCTTTTAAGGTTTTTAACTCATTTAATTTTATTTGATGTTTTGCAGCTTTTTTACTTAATATGTCTGTATCAACACCAATCATTCCTTCGCTTAGAGCAACAAGTGTACTTCCTACCATTGCCGCTAATATATTCACTGAAGTTCTACCAATATCAAAAATATCTTCTAGTACCAACATAATTGACATTGTTGCATTTTTTAAACTTGGTACTCCTAAAGAGTTTGTTAAACTTGTAATAACAAGAGTAGAAGTTCCAGGTGTTCCTGGTATACCCAATGAAATTATTAAAGTCATGATTAATCCAAGAAATAAGAATAACCATATTCCTTGATCATGAATTACTGCAGAGTCTGTTCCTGTTCACATTAAAGCAACCAACAATCCTCCCTCTGCACCAGCTCCACCAATCATCCCCATAGTTGTAGATAACGGTATGATTGTTGAAACGCAAGTTTCATCAACTTTCATTTCATCAACTAATGATTTCATTGTATAAGGTAAAGTCGCACTTGATGATTGAGTAACAAGACCTTGATAACATGGTCTTCATCCTTTTTGTCATCATTTGTTTGGTTTAATTCTTGCTAATAGTAAAGTTATTGTTAAATAAATTACACATATAAATAAACTAATGTAAGCTGCACCCAACACTTTACCAACAGAAGATAATGCTGATAAGGATTGAGTAATCATAAGGTTAGTTACAATTGACATAATAGCTAAAGGAATAATTTTAATAAAACTGTTAACTATTTTTAAAACTATTTCTCAGCTTGCATCCATTAGTTTTGCAAAAGCTTCTACTTTTCTTTCATCTTTTTTAGAAATTGCTTTAACACTTAAACCTACTATTGAAGACATTATTATAACAGGAATAACTGCACTTCCCGCCAAACTACTAAATACGTTTGTAGGTAAATAGTTAATAATCATATCTGGTATAGAAGTTAAGTTAACTCCTTCATCATCACTTTGTTGTTCTCCAAACTTATCTAAAACTTTTGCGCCATCACTAGTTACTCCTATTTTTAATAAAATTCCTATTCCTGCAGCTATAAAAAATGCAAGAGCAACGTTTATCATTAAAAATGTAATTCCTTTTCCAGTAATTCTTCCTACTCTTTTAGAATTTTTCTTTGTAATAGCACGATAGATTGATAAAAAAATTAAAGGTATCATTAAAAGTGTAATTGAAATAATAAATATTTTTTTAAATATTACAGATCATTTGTCAAGTTCTTCGACTCACTTAAATTCTTCTAATCATTTTCTGTCTTTTGAGTCTTTTGATGTAAATGTTTCTGGAAAACCTACTATTGCTTGGATAATAACACCAAACAATAATCCTAGTAATAGTCCAGAAAATAAATGTAAAAACTTATTTTTAAACTTTTTTAGAAAAAATCACAAACCAATTTGCAATGAAAAAAATATAATTATTGCAATTAAAGATTTATAACTTCCAATCGAAATAAAATCTGTGATTTTTTCTCAAGTTGTAGCGTATATCATATTTTCCTTTCTACAAACAAAAAAAGAGTAATCCAAAATAAATTAAATTGTTTAATTTATCAGATACTCTTTTATTTATTTATTAATTTTTATTTTCTAATTATTTTTAAGAAAGACAAAATAAAAGAGCAGCTCTATTATTATCGTCATTATTATTTAATAAAGATTTGCTTTTCATTTTTAAGTCCCCCATATTTTTATAATATCATAATTTATTACAAATTTCATTTAATGTTAAAATATTTTTAGGTGTATGTATTATGAAAAGATGTGACTGAGCTAACCTTAATAAAACTTTACAAAATTATCATGATAACGAATGATCAATATGTGAATTTAGTGATTATAAACTGTTTGAAGTTTTATGTTTAGAAATAATGCAAGCAGGACTAAGCTGAGATATTATTTTAAAAAAGAGAAAGTTTTTAAAACAAGCTTTTAATAATTTTGATTTTTCTTTAGTTAAAAATTATGATAGTAACAAAATAGACAATTTGTTAATAAATGAAAAAATTATAAGAAATAAATCTAAGATTTTATCTATAATTAACAATGCAAAAATTTTATATAATTGAAAATCAATTTATAATTATAGTTTTTCTGAATATATTTGAAGTTTTACGAACAATAAACCTATAATAAACTTTCCTAAAACACATAAAGATGTACAATCTTTAAATTTTTTATCTATACAAATATCTAAGGAGTTAAAAACTAAAGGTTTTAAATTTATAGGTCCAACAATTATATATTCTTTTTTACAAGCAATTGGAGTAATAGATGATCATCTAATTGATTGTTATAAAAAAAATAAACAATAAAGTTTATTTTCTATTTTTTTGATATTTGTAAACAGAACTAAGCGTTATAGACAGTGGTGCTCATTTTGTGATTTTTTTAACCAATTTATTAGTTAAACCTGTTACTATGTAATCTTTTTTATTAGTTTTAAGAGCAGTATTTAAACTTTTTTTTGCATAAGTAGATGTACTCATTACTTTAATAGTAGATTTATATTTTGCTTCTTTTTGATTACTACTACGATTTCAAAAATCTGTTTTTAAAGGCCCAGGGCAAACTGTTAGTACTCTAGCTTTTGATTTTGTTTTTTTCAATTCAGTATTAATAGCTAATCCTAAACTAAAAACATAGGCTTTTGAAGCATAATATGAAGCAAAAACCGGACCAGGAGTAAATGCCGCCATTGATCCAACATTTATTACTCTGCCATATCCTTGTTCATCAAACTTAATTATCATTTTTTTTGTTAAATAATGCAATGATTTTATATTTAATTCAATCATATTCATTTCTTGATCAACATCACTTTGAGTAAAAAATCCTCATACACCATAACCAGCATTATTGATAAATATTTCAGTATCATAATCTTGGCATTTTTTTATTAATTCAACATTATTTTCAAAAACACTTAAGTCAAAATTTCAAGCTATAATTTTTTGCCCTACAAATTCTGTTTTTAAATTATTCAAGTTTGAAGCATTTCTTGCAACTCCAATTATGTTATATCCTTTTTTTAGTAACTCTTTGCAATATTCATAACCCAATCCTTTACTAGCACCAGTTACTACTGCATATTTATTGAGCAATTTTATTTTTTTAGCCATGTTTACTCCTATTTTTCAGTTCTTATATCAAATAAAGCTGTTTTATTTTTATGAACATAGTTGCAAGCTGATGCAATACATAATATAGTTGTAATATACATCGGAACTAAAGCAATTTGATTTATTCAACCAAATTCATCAAATTGTGCATTTCCTTTAATTTGCCCATTGAAAAATCTAAATCCTACAAAGAAAAGTAAAGTTAATCCAATCATTTCAAACGTAGCTCTATATTTTCCTAATTTATCTGCTGACATTACTACTTTGTTTGATGCTAAAATTTGTCTAACTACGTCAATTAAAAAATCTCTACAAATTAAAATTACACACATTCATACAGGAATTATTCCTGCTATAGAAAAAACAATTAAAACACTATTTGTAAGAAGTTTATCTGCAATAGAATCAAAAAACTTACCAAAAGTTGTTATTTGATTATACTTTCTTGCAATGTATCCATCAAGAGCATCAGTTAAACTTGCAACAATGAATAAAATACCTGCAATTAGATAAGCGTATGGTAAGTTATAGTTACCAAAATTTATTGAGTTGTTAAATACCCCAAATAATAGATTAGCTTGATCATTAAAATTACATATAATCATTAATATTATAATGATTGGTATTAAAAAAATTCTTATCATAGTAATTCGATTTGCTCAATTCATAAAAATATCCCCTTATTCTAATAAAAAACTCTCACACCGTGAGAGTTTATTGATTAATTACGCAACAGACTTTTGAGCTTTATAATAGTTTTTTGAAAGCACACCAGAATAAATATCTGCATTTACCAATAATCCAACAACACCAGCACTTACTCTTGATAATTTAACAACATCATGAACTCATCCATATTCTTCAACTAAAACATTATAATCAACAAATTGATCTAAATGTAATATTTCATTGTATTTTACCAAAACTTCTCTAGATAAATTTAAAACTCTATCCAAATCATTTGTGTTAGTTAAAACTTTTAATATATCAATTATAATTGAAAGTTCAGAGTTTTTTTTCAACCTTGTTGGTAGATGTTCGTATCGAGAAAGAATATTTGAAGCAAGAGACGACACTTTTTTAATCGCAAAATTATCATCAATTTCTAAAACCTTATTACCATTATGATCACTAGTTAAATAACTTAAATTTTTATAACATTCTAATATACTTTCAAACGCAACATTTGCAGAAGATAAAATTAACTCATTTTTTGCAAAAATTCTTACATCAAATTTATCATCAATTAGTTGTGATTGATTTTCTTGTCTTAAATTATTAATGTCAGAAATAATATCTTTAAGTACTTTTTCAAAATCTTCATCTTTGTTTAAAGAGTTAAAATGATTGTAGTCAAATTTGATTTTAAAGTTTTTATTATTTATTTTTTGATTTTTTAAACAATCATTATTGTAGTAGTTGATAATTTCTTCAAAAGCTTTTTTAAAAATATCTATTGTCATAATATGCTCCTTTTTCTTATATACATTTTACACTAAAATATTTTTTTTTCCCTTTTTTGACTATGATAATGCCTTCTTGGGAGATAAAATTTTCTTCTATAACATCGTTTTCTGAAAAATTATTTCTATTTTTAATAGTTATTGAATTATCTCTTATTAGCTCTCTTGCTTCACGGTTTGATGAAGCGATTTTGGCTTCAACTAAAAATTCTATTATATTTAATCCTAATTTAGATTCGCTGTTTGGAATTGATCTTATAATTGATTTTAATTCATTAGGTTCTAGACTTTCAATATCACCTGAAAAAAAAGCTTCTGTTATTTTAATTGCTTTTTCATAACCTGAATTACCATGCACTCAACTAACAACTTCTTTTCCAAGTCTTTTTTGCGCTAACCTCTTAAACGGTTCTTTATTGTGTTCTTCCATAATGTTTTTAATTTCTTCTAAATTAAGTGTTGTTAAATGTTTAAAAAAAGTTTCTAAATCATCGTCATCTTGATTTACAAAAAACTGATAAAATTCATATTCACTAGTTTTATCTGCATCCAATCATAAAGTTCCTGATTCTGATTTTCCAAACTTACCACCATCTTTTTTAGTTAAAAGTTTTAATGTTACACCAGCTGCTTTTGAGTTTTCTCTCTTTATTCTTGAAGCAATATAATCTGTTCCACTTGTTATGTTACCTCATTGGTCAGAACCTCCGATTTGAATTTTACAATTTTTCATTGTATATAATTTATAAAAATCATATGCTTGCAACATTGTGTAAGAAAATTCAGTAACACTTAGACCTTTTTCAACTCTTGAGGCAATATTTTCTTTTGATAGTAAATAAGCTAAATTAAAATCTTTTCCTATTTCTCTTAAAAAATCAATTAAGCTCATTTTGCCTAATCAATCATTGTTATTTATTACTTCAATTGAAGGAATAATTTTTTTTACTTGTTTTTCAATAGCCAAAACATTTGTTTCCACTTGTTCTGTTGATAATAAGACTCTTTCTGAGCTTTTGAAACTAGGATCTCCAATCATCCCAGTTGCTCCACCTAATATTAAAATTGGTTGAAAACCAAAATCTTGAAACCTTTTTAAGTTCATTAAAGGAATTATGTGTCCAATGTGCAAAGAGTCAGCAGTTGGATCAAAACCACAATATACACCTGCTTTTTCTTTTTGTGCTTCTATTATTTTGTTTTCATTTGTTGCTTGATTAAATAAATCTCTTTCTTTTAGTTCCACTAAAATAGATTTCATCTTATTGCTCCTCATTTTTCTTGCTATCTTTTTTACTATCTCCAATTACAGCAACATCTTCACTCATACTTGCACTAACATCTTTAACTTCTGAGTAAACTTGGTCTGCTTTGTCAATTACATCCACTGTTATTAAAGCTAAGTCTTTTGCAATTGATTGCATATTTTTAGAATTTTTCATTTCTTTTCCTATTTTCATAGTAGTTTGACCCATTTTTAACAAAATTTTATAAGCTAATTCTTTAGTTTGTGCTGAGTCTAGTTCATCGCTTGCTTCTTTTAACTTATCTAATTTCATTTCAATACTTGCAACAACTTCGTCACTCTCGTTACTTTGAGTTTTTTCTCAAGCTTCGTCAAGTGCTGATATAAATTTTTTTATTTGAGGACGATATTTTTTTAAATAGTTTACAAAATCAATTCTTAATTCAATTCCTTTTTTAGGAGCTAATAGCATTCCTATAAATGCAAAACCTATAAATTTGGCTAATCTAAACATAATTTTTACTCCTTAAATTAATCTTCTGTATTGGCAAAATCCCTTAATTTTTCTACCATTTTATAAAAAATATCTTTGTTTTTTGTTGCAACTTTAACTCATGATTTTACATTTCTTTTTGCAAATGCATCAAAAATATCAATGTAATTAGATACTCTTTCTACAGTATCAACTGTTGCACTTAAAATTTCTGATTTATAAGTTAAATCTTCAAAGAAATAATCAACTTTCTTTGCCGCAATTCCCACTTTTCTTAAAGTAATTATTGTGTATAAAACTAAAATAATTGCTAAAATCATTAATACAATTATTAGTCCTGTTTGAGTTGCGCTAAGCGCATCTGTTGCAAATAAATTAATTGTTAACATATAATTCTCCTTAAAAACAATTCATTATCATTATACATTATTAAAAAAGATAAGTTATTTATTATTTGAAACGCTTTTTTTATTAAAAAACAAGCTTAATTAAGCTTGTTTATCCATTATTCTTCATTATCCTTGTTATACTTTTCTACTTCTTTAGCTCACGAACCTTTTCTTCTATGTATAGAATTATCTTGTTTTTCTGGTTTAACAGATTCACTATAATCAACATGACTTTCTCAGTTGAAAGCCTTTTTGTTAGATAAAGCAGCTTCACGCATTGCTACAAGTTTTTGTGCTCTTCTTGTTTCTGAATTATATGCGTTGTCATAAATTTTTTTTCTTCTGTCTTTTAAACTCATATTTTGGTCAAAAGTTTGTTGTGGGTCAACCAGTTTTAAATTTTGATGAATTTGACTAAGTTTATTTTCATAAATTTCTTTTAGTTCGATTGTTTTTTCAACTTTTTCTTCACTAACGCCTTTATTTTTCATAACTTCAATTTTTTTAGAGTATTTATTTAATAATTTATTGACTTTATTTTCTTCTTTCATTAACATTTTTTGTTTTTTTATAATTTTTTCGTGTTTGTCTCTAAGTTCTGTTGTAAGTTCTCCAATAGTTTTTTCTAATTCATTTCTTTCTGGTGCTGAAAAGTTTGGTTCTTGTTTTTTTCTTGGTTTAATGATATTTACATCTTCATTCTTTTGACCATTAATTTGTTGGTCTAATCTAGAAGGTCTTATGAACTCTTTTTCATTAACTCCTTTGATTAGTTCGTCACTTTTTTTTATTTCTTCAAATCTTTTTTGTGGATCTGCTTTTAACAAACTTTGTGTATTTTTATCTTTATCCATAATTTTTCACCCTATCTTTTACCCAATTTATATTTTTTTCTTTATTTTTTCAGCTATTTTACTCAAATATTCGTCAATATTTTTAAGTTTTGATGTTAAAAATTTCTTTTTAGCATCACCACTAGAATATTCTTTATTTTCTATTTCTTCTAAACTAACATTTGTTTCTTTTTCAAAATCTATATCATTTAACTCTTTTAAAAAAGAGATCTTTTCAATTATTTCTTTTTTTAGTTCTTCAACTTTTTTATAATTTTTTTTATTATTAGTTTGTTTAAAATCAAAAACTCCTGTATATAAAGCACCATCACGTGCTTCTCTTTTTTCTTGAGCTTCTTTTGATAAACGCATTTTTCTTTCTAACTCAGATTCAATTTTTTTATTTTTTAAATTTTTATTTAAAAATTGTTTAGCTCTATCTGCATAATTTTCTATTTTCGATTTAGACAAATCTGTATATAGATTTTCATCAACTCCACCACTTCTTTTTAATTGCTCAATTTTATGCAATTTTGCAATGACTGGGTCGTTTTCTATAATTTGATTTTGTAATTTTTCTGAGTTATTTCTTGCGTTATTAATAATAGATCCCAATGGACCTGAGTTTTTTTTATTTGGTTTTAAAATATTTAACTTCTTTTTCATACTTGCTAATTTTTCAGCAATTTCTTCAGTTTCTTGATTTTGAGAATCTGATTCAAGGTTTAATTCTCTTGTTACATCTTTTAATGAAGGACCAGCATTTTCAGAATCAATAAATACTGGTTCTAGATTTAACATTGGATCATCATTGTAACTTCAGTGATTTAGTTGTCTATCTTCTTCTTGCTTTAAATAATCACTACTTAAATTTGATTTCTTTTTTTTAATTAAACCCATAAAATCATCTCCTTAGTACATTAATAATATTTTATACTTTTTATTCTTGATGAACTAATATTTTGTCTTCCATATTTAGCCTGGTTAACTCCATTAATTTGAACTAAATCACCAGTAAAATATATTTTATCTTTTGTAATTGCTTCTCCAACACCATAAATATCCACTGGTGTGTTTTGTTCTTCAAATAATTTAATTTTTTTACTATCAAAACCTGAAGAAACTATAATTTTTACGTGATTATGACCAGCTTTATCAAGTTCGTTTCTCAATAACTTTACTAATGTTGGATTAACACCGTGCAGTTCATTTTCTTTTTCTATTAAATTAGATAGTGATTTATCTATAAGTGAGTTTGATGTATCCAATCTAACAGCATATAGTTTTTCTTTAAATTCATTAGCTGCTTTTAAGCTATCATTTATACAATCATTATTATAATCAACAAGTGCTACTAAGTTATTTTCTGGAAAGACATCTTGATAAGCTTTTAAAGCCATTATCAAATCTCCATCAAACGAAGCGATTAGAGCATGCGGCATAGTTCCTTTTAAGTTTGGTTCTAAATCTATATATTCAAAATTAGCTTGTGTTACAAGGTTTGAGTTTCCTCCCACATACGAAGCATAGCCATCAATTTGTTGAGTATTATAAACATCCATTCTATCATTCATATTTAATATAATTTTATTATTTGCTACTTTTTTTAAATTGTAAACATTTGTAGCAATTGTTGATGCTCTTGATAATATTCCATCAAATAAACCTTCAAACTTTGCAAAATCTTTGTATTTTCCAGTTATTTTTAAAACCGGTTCTAATTCATTTGCAATTTGTCCATCTTCAAGAGCTTCAACTGTCAAGTCTTTTACATTACTTAAACGTAGAATTTCACATATTATTTCTATTCCACAAACAACAGTATTTTGTTTTCTTTGAAATCATTGCATAGTAACTATTTGATTTGGTTTAAATTTATCAAGAATTTCTCTTGTTTTTCTAAAATAATCTGCACAATAATACTCATCAAAAATTCGAGTATCAATGTTAAATTTATTTTTCATTAAATCACCTCTCAAATTGATTTGCCAATTTTATTTTGATCTATATTTAATTCTATTATTCCTTCATCATTTAATGAATCATTAGTGATGTTAAGTTCTTTTTTACTACAAAGCATTCCAAAAGAGTCGTAACCTTTTAAAAAACCTTTTAATATTTGTTTTCCATCAGGCATAAATGCACCAACAGTTGCCAAACAAGTTAACATTCCTTTTTTAACATTTTTTGCTCCACAAACTATTTGAATTATATTATTACCATCATTTACCTTGCATAAAGATAAGTGTGTATTTTTAATTGGTTCACATTCTTCTACTTTTGCAACAACAAATTGATTTTCTAAAGTATCAATTTTTATTATACTTTTTAGTGATTCTTTTACATAATCTTTTAATTCGTTTGCTTCTAATAAATATTTTTTGTTTTTATCAATTTCTGGGTTAAATATATTTATTCCAACGATTTCTGAGTCATTATATAAAACCTCTTTATTTTCTAAGGAAATCGTTTTATTAACAGGTTTATTAGAAATTAATGTCATTAAAACATCAAAGTTTTTATTATAATTTATAAAAATTTTCATAGTCAATTCTCCTTTAACACTTGGAAAGATTACAAAACAATTATATAATAAATTTATATTTTATATTACTATGCAACCAAAAAAGGTTTAATTTTGTAGAATATATAAAATTTGCTTATAGGAGAGTGAAAATGAAAATTGCAATACTTATTGATTCATCTGCAGGGATAAAAGATGTAAAAAATTATAAAGATATGTATTTAGTGCCATTAATGATTACAAAAGAAGATGGCGAACAAATTAGTGATGATGAAAACTTTGAATCAAATGAATTTTATCAATTACACGAAAAACAATTATTAAAAACATCAATGTCTATACCAGGAACTATGCTTGGTAAATGAGACGAATTATTAAAAGAATATGATAATGTTGTTTGTTTATTGTTATCTAAGGGTTTATCTGGACAATTCGAAACATATCGAATGTTTTCTCAACAAGAAGAATATCTAAATAAGGTGTTTGTTGTTGACACAAATGGAGTAAGTATTATTTTAAAACAACAAGTTTTAGACACATTAGAATTAGTAAAACAAGGTAAGACTGGACAAGAAATTTGTCAAATAATAGAGTCAAGAAATAAGAATTTCAACTGCTTTATTGTACCAAAAACTCTTGATCAACTAGTTAGAGGAGGAAGAATTTCAAAGGCTGCTGCTTCAATGGCAAAGCTTTTAAAGATTAATCCAATTCTAAGATATGATGGAGAAATTGACAAAGAAGATAAAACAAGAACTTTTAAAAAAGCTATAGAAACAGCAATAGATTTGTTAAAGAAAAAAACCAAATCAACTACTTTACAAGTTGACTTTTCTTATTCTAGAACAGAGGAAGAAACATTAGAATTTGTAAAAAAAACTATTATTGAAAAAGGGTTTACAATAAGATTGCAAGATGATATACCAAATACAATTACTTGTCATACAGGTAAAGATACTTTTGCAATAGCTATTTGAGACGATAATCTAAATTAATAATTAAGGGGGAATAAAAATGAAAATTGGAATTTTAGTTGATAGTTCAACAGGTTTAGAACCAAGCAAATTAACCAATACAAATATTGAAGTTATACCACTTCATATTATAATAAATAGCGAAAATGATATTTTAGATGTTAAAGAACAAAGAGAAAAAAATAAAATTTATGAACAAATACAAAACGGTGTAAATGTTACAACTAGCCAAGCATCTCCTGGTGAACTAATTGTAAAATATGAAGAAATGTTAATGAAATATGATCATATCATTCATTTACCAATTCCTTCAAATTTATCTGGTATGGCTCAAACAGCTGTTATGGTTTCAAAAGATGAAGAGTTCTTAGGTAAAGTTACTGTTGTTAATCATTTTTTAGCAGCTAACTTATTAGGGAGATTAGTATTTCAATTAAATGAAATGACAAAAAATGAAAATCTAACAATTGAACAGTATTTAGAAAAAATTGATGATTGATCTAAAAAGTCTGTTATATATTTAATTCCTAGTGATTTAAAAAAATTAGCTAAAGGTGGTAGAGCACAATCTTTATTGCTTTCTGTTTTAAAACTTTTAAAACAGAAAATAGCAATTCAATGAGGAGAAAAACCTAAAAAAGTAGCTATGGGAAGAACAATTGCATCTATAATTGATAAACTATTAGATAATATTAATACTAATTTTTCAAAAGAAATAAAGTTAATTTTTGTACACACAGAAATAATTAGTAACAAATTTTTAACTCAAATTAAAGAAAAATTAGAATTAATTAAAATAGATTATGACGATGAAATTATTCCTACTCCATTCCCTTGTCATTCGGGTCTAGATACAATAGGATTTTTAATTTATGAAAAAAGTTTGCAAAATAAAAATGATTAGTAACTAAACTAATCATTTTTTTATCTTATTGGCAGGGATAGCAGGACTTGAACCCACGACACTCGGATTTGGAGTCCGATGTTCTACCAACTGAACTATATCCCTAAATAAAAAACCTTACATTAAGTAAGGTTTTAATTCCTATTTGGCAGGGGTAGCAGGACTTGAACCCACGACACTCGGATTTGAAGTCCGATGTTCTACCAACTGAACTATACCCCTAAATAACCCTATAATTATACATTAAAATGCACAAGAGTTATATATTTATTTATTTTTTACAATCTTTACAAGTACCATAAACATCTAGTTTAAAATAATCTAACTTAAATTCAGCAGATTGCATAAGAGGTTTTAATGTTTCTGTAACTTTTTCATCAATTGATGAGTAATCAATGTGTTCAAATTTTTTACAATTGTAACAATTTATATGTATCAGTTTTGGCGCTACTGCTTCATATACAATTTGTTTTCCATTTATACTGTTTGCAAATAATAAATTTAAATTTAAAAGCAGATCTATATTATTATAAATAGACATCACGTTTACTGAACCCATTTGCATTTCTAATTCTGCTATTAACTCGCTTATAGTAAAATGTTTTCTAGAAGCTACAATTTTTAAAACACACTGTCTAACAAATGTGATTTTAATTTTGTTTTGTTTAAGAGTACTAATGTACTCTTTATAAAGTTCATCGCTCATAATTAGTTTTTAGCTAAAGTTTCAATAATTCCAACCAAATCATTTACTGTTTTGATTTCAAGTAATTGATCGTCAGACAATGTTATATCTAATTTTTCTTCTAAATATACAACCATGTCCATTAAGTCTAGAGAATCTAATCCCAAAGCTTTGAACTCTGTATCTTTAGTTATAGTCGCTTTTGTACCCTTACTTATAAGGGTTTTTTTTACTTCTTCAAAATAATTCATTTTAATCACCAACTTATATTATATATACTTTGTTTGATAATTCCATACTAAATATTTATTTGAAAAAAATACGCTATTATAAAATACTTTTACTAAGTTTGGTTTTGTTTTTTTATTAAACTCAAACTTCAAATGAAGTTTTTCACTTTTAGGACCTAAATAACTAAAGTGTTTTAAAAAATAATATTTAAATATCTCTGTTTTTATATAAGGTAAATTTATATCAAAACCAATTATGTCTGTCTTTTCTTCTTTTTTAAATGTTATTTTTTTGTTTTTCTCAACAAACTCGTCTTCTATACTTTTAAAATCATTATTTTCTTCTGTATCTTTATCATTATTGTTATTGTCGTTATTGTCGTTTGTTTCGATTAAATCCGATTTATTATTAAAAACAAACTTTACTAATACAGTTGATGTAATTGCTGCAAATGAGATGACAACCAAAAACGGAATTACTATTCTATATAATAATTTCTTGGTTTTTTTCAATAAAATCTAGGATCTTTTCTTTATTTTTGTCATCAAATTTTAACTCAGAAAAACTAAAGTTATCAAAATTAATCAAGTATGCTCTTTGTGTTTCGAAACTCAGATCATCAACTTCCACCAGAATATCAGACAAGTTATAAGGAGTATTATTTTTATAAAAGTTAATTTTTAAGCCCCCATAATTAATATCTCACTCAAAATTAAAACTTTTTTCTAAACTAGTGTTTTTCATAATACCTTCCTCACCTAAATCACTTTCAATAACTTTATTTTTTTTAAAATCTAGTTTTGTTTTCACATTTGTTTTAAGAGTATAACTTTTGTCATACTCTGTTTTTATTAAAGGGTTAGGTTTTTTTAGATCATAATATTCACTTAAATTTTCTAAATTTATAGAGTAATTAGCTTCTACAATTTTATTATCATTCTGCCCCATTTTTAAGTTAGTTAAGAATCTGTTTAATTCAATCCCTAATAAACTTTTTTGATTGTCATCAAATCTATCAAAAAAGTAATTTTTTGCTTTTAGTTTAACGTCAAAATCGATTCTTTTATTATTATCAAAAGTTTCGTATTCTATAAGTTTTTTAGCTAGTACAACATCTTTTTTAAAATTAATATCATAATCATTTTTTAAACTTAAATAAACAAAATCATGCAATAAAATTGCTTTGTTATCTACAGAAGTATATTGTCTTAAATCGATTCTTATGTGACCGTTTGCAATATTATTAAAATTACCAATAGTATTGCTACACTTCAATGAATAACTTATATTTAAGGAGTTATTATTTTCAAAAGATTTTGTTGGAATTAACACTTCTCTAAATTCAACATTAGACATCTCTTTTAGTTTACTATAACTAGTTTTAAACATCATACTTTTAATAATATTTTTCTCTGTTCGATCATTTTTAGGTCATTCTATTTTAATAGATTCAGACCCTTTATCAGAATCTATTGCCATATTTACTTCGGTTTTTTCAATTTTAAATGTTTTTTCATTATCTCTTGTACTTCTTAATCGTGATCAGGCATCAACACTAATTGTAGGTCTAACTAAAATTCTATAATGTTTTTCTTTCCCCACATAAAAAATTTGGTTAACAAAAATAACATCCATTGCCAAAAAATCATTTTGCTGAGATTGATTAATTATTTTGTTTCCAATATCATTGTTATTTTGTAATTCTCCAACATCATGTTGATTTTGTAATTGTGCATCCATAAAATACCTCCAATTAAATAATCGAAAAAAAATCAAAGTATTTTACAACTTTGATTAATTATTTTAATTATAAAAATTATTTATTATAATTTGGAGACTCTTTTGTTAATTCTACATCGTGGGGATGTGACTCTCTTAAACTTGCGGAAGTTATTTTTACAAACTTAGTATTATGTCTTAAGTCTTCAATGGTTTTATTTCCTGTATATCCCATTCCACTTCTTAAACCACCATTTAATTGGAAAATTACATCTTTTGCTTTACCTTTAAAAGGAACTCTTCCCTCAATACCTTCAGGAACTAGTTTTTTTGCATCTTTTTGAAAGTATCTATCTCTACTTCCTCTACTCATTGCTGCTAATGAACCCATTCCAACATAAGTTTTGTATTTTTTACCATTAGCTATTATTTCTTCTCCTGGCGATTCTTCTGTACCAGCAAATATGCTTCCTAACATTACACAATTTGCACCCGCTGCTAACGCTTTTACAATATCTCCTGAATATTTTATCCCTCCATCAGCAACTATTGTAACTTCTTTATCTTTTGCCCATTCATATATTTCGTTAATTGCACTAATTTGAGGGACTCCAACTCCAGCAACAACTCTAGTTGTACAAATACTTCCTGGACCTACTCCAACTTTTACGCAATTTGCTCCTGCTTCATATAAAGCATTTGCTCCTGATGCGGTACAAATATTTCCTCCAATAATATTTAATTCTGGATAAGTGGTTCTGATAATTTTTATTACATCTAAAATACTTTTACTATGACCATGAGCAGAATCAACAACTATAGCATCAACTCCTGCTTTAACTAAAGCATTTACTCTAGTTAAAGTTTCTTCGCTTACCCCAACAGCTGCTCCAACTCTTAATCTTCCTTGTTCATCTTTACATGCATTTGGATAGTCAATTGCTTTATCTATATCTTTTGTTGTAATTAAACCTTTTATAATCATATTTTCATTAACTATAGGAAGCTTTTCAATTTTATTTTTAATCATTATTTTTTTTGCTTCTTCCATAGAGGTTGTTGGATTACCTGTAATTAAATTTTCTTTTGTCATCACTTCTTCAACTGTTAAATTCGTTGTATCAATGTATTTTATATCTCTATTTGTGATTATTCCTATTAATTTACTAGAATTATCAATAACTGGTAAACCTGAAATTTTATATGTTGCCATAATTTTTAGAGCTTCTTCAATAGTTGTTTCTTTATAAACTGTAATCGGATCTTTTATAAAACCAGATTCGTTTCTTTTAACTTTAGCCACTTCTAATGCTTGTTCTTCGATTGTTAAGTTTTTATGTATTATTCCAAGCCCACCTTCTCTAGCAATTGCAATAGCTAATTCAGCTTCTGTAACTGTATCCATTGCAGCACTAATAATTGGTATGTTTAGACTTATTTTTGGTGTTAAGTTTGTTTTTAAACAAACTTGATTTGGTAATACTTCAGAATATGCAGGCACTAGTAAAACATCATCAAATGTAATACCTTCTCCAATTATTTTTCCATTTAAATTATCTTTAATCATTTTTTTCTCCTTTAAAATTTTATTCCCATTCGATTGTTCCTGGAGGTTTTGATGTAATATCATATACTACACGGTTTACTCCATTCACTTTATTGATGATCTCATTTGTAACTTCATCTAAAAATTCTCACGGTAAGTGGCTTGAAGTTGCTGTCATAAAATCAATAGTATTTACACTTCTTAAAGCAACAACATAATCATATGTACGATTATCTCCCATAACACCAACTGTTTTAACTGGTAAGATTGTAGCAAACGCTTGACTAACTTTATCATAAAGATTTCAGTCTAATAATTTTGTTATAAAAATATCATCCACTTCTCTTAAAATGTCTGCTTTTTCTTTTGTGACTTCATTTATAATTCTAACTCCAAGTCCAGGACCTGGAAAGGGATGACGATTTACAATTTTTTGATCAAGTCCTAATTCTTTTCCTACTTTTCGAACTTCATCTTTAAATAAAGTTCTTAGTGGTTCAAGAAGTTCAAATTTTAAATCCTTAGGTAATCCTCCAACGTTATGGTGTGATTTTATCATTTTTGAGCTATGCCCTTTCACAGAAGATTCAATTACATCTGGATAAATTGTTCCTTGTGCTAAAAACTTTGCATTATGCATTTCTTTTGCTTGATGATTAAACACTTCAACAAACTCTTTTCCTATAATTTTTCTTTTTTGTTCAGGATCATTGACACCTTCTAATGCCAAATAAAAAGTATAGCTAGCATCAACTAATTTTATATTCATATCAAACAAAGTAGTGTATGAATCCATTACTTTTTTTGCTTCATCTTTTCTTAATAGACCAGTATCTACAAAAATACAAGTTAGTTGCTTTCCAATTGCTTTTGATATCAAAGCAGCAGCAACAGAAGAGTCAACTCCACCACTTAATCCAAGTATTACTTGTTCATCTTTAACAATTTCTTTAATTTCTTTAACTTTTTGTTCAATAAATATTTCCATACTTCAGTCTTTTTTAGCTTGACAAATATCATAAACAAAATTTTTTATTATTTGAGTTCCTTCTTGACTGTGAGTGACCTCTGCATGAAATTGTATTCCATATAATTTTTTTTCTTCGTTTGAAATAGCGGCAATACAAGCATCTGTGTGAGCAGTTTTAATAAATCCTTCTGGCATTTTTATTAAATGATCAGCATGACTCATTCAAACTTGTTTTTTATCATTTATATTTTTAAATAATTTATCTTCTTTAAAATCTATGTTTAAAATTGCTTTACCAAATTCTTGATTGTCTGCTAATTCCACTTTTCCGTTATGCAATTCTGTAATCAATTGCATTCCATAGCAAACTCCTAAAATTGGTATATTTAAATTAAAAATTTCAATATCAATACTATATGCATCTTGTGCATAAACACTTGATGGACCTCCTGAAAGAACAATTCCTTTAAGGTTTTTATATTTTTTTAAATCAATTGCAGTAGTTGTAAAGTCTAAAACTTCACTAAACACACCTATTTCTCTTACTCTTCTTGATAAAAGTTGAGTATATTGACTACCAAAGTCCAATATTACGATTTGTGTATTTTCCATTAATTTCTCCTATAAATCTAAAACAATTTTAACAAATAATAAAAAAACTCACAATATTACTTGTGAGTTTATTTCTTATAAATGGGGCGTGTAAAGGGAATTGAACCCTCGAGTGCCGGAACCACAATCCGGAGCGTTAACCACTTCGCCATACACGCCATATAACAACTTTAATATTATACTAAAAAAAATAATTCTAAAAGAATTATTTTTTAATTTATATACTTAATTTTTTTAATTATATTGAGTAATGAATAAATTAATGAGAATTAATATAAAATTTATAATATTGGTATAAATTTTTTAGTAGAGTATTTAGAATCATATTCAATAACTATTCATAAAATTTTTGTTGATTTTGATTCAAACTGCAAAACAATATTTCAATGCATTATATTTTTAATCTATTTATTACCATATACTTCATAAAAGCTTTTTTAATGCTTGTATCATCATTAATTTTAATTTCTTCTTTATTTAAGTTAAACCCTAATGTCATTCTATAAGAGTGGTTTTATCTTTACAATTTGGTCCAATTATTGCAATTTTTTCGTTTTTTTGGATTTGAATGTTTTAATTCTTATAAAATAAATTACTTTTAAAAATTTAATATTTAAATAATTAGAATTTATAAACTATTCTCATTTTATATTTTTATAATCTTAAATAAATTCGGTTTTTTTAAATAAATGTCTAGATAAAAAATTAATAGTAATTAATGACAAAATAATGAAAATATAATACATAATTTTTTTTCTTTATTTGAAAATTTAACATATATTTGATAGTATATAGTTTTTTAAGCTTATCTTTTTCGTTATGGAAAGGTAACTGTAAATATTATTAGTAAATATGATTCTTAAAAATATTAAGTCGCTAGTTTTATTTTTAACTAAATCAAACAGCATCGATATAAAATAAAGTTATCAAATAAAATATAGTTCTTCTATTATTTCCTATATTTTTATGTTCATATTACTACTTTTATTGCATTATATCATTTCATATTTTTAAAAAATTAAACAAAAAAATCCTTTTACATTCTAAAAGGATTTTTACATTACAGTAAATATTTCAGGTTTTTCTAATATATCTTTTACTTTTGATAAAAATCTACCAGCTTCTGCTGCATCAATTATTCGTTGATCAACAGTTAAGCTCATGTGCATTATTGCTTTAATTGCTAATTTTTCATTATTAACAACAACTGGTTTTTTAACGACTTTTCCTACCCCAACTACTGCAGCGTTTGGATAAAAAATTGTTGGAGTTGCTTGAATTGCTCCAATATTTCCATAGTTTGCAATTGTTATTGTACTTCCATCAGCTTCGTAATTATATAACTCTCCAATTCTAAGTCTTTGAGTAATTTCTTTTATATCAATAGCAACATCTCTAATAGACATTTTTTCTACGAACTTCAAAACAGGAATTATTAACCCTTCGCTTGTTTCGGTTGCTAAACCAATATTGTGATATTGTTTTATAATTACTTCATTTGTTTCTGGATCATAACTTGAGTTTAATTTTGGATATTCTTCTAATGCAATACTAATTGATTTTGCAATAAAAGCAATTGTTGAAAACTTAATAGAGTTTTGAGTAGTTTTTAATAAGTGTTTTAATTTCAAAATTGAAGACATATCAATTTCTGTTGAAATTGTTAATGGAGGTATATAGTTTTGACTTAAAATCATTGATTTAACAGCAGGGTTTCGGTTTTCATTAACTTTTTCTCTAGTAACCATTTTGTTTTCATCATTATTTTCAAATTCCATATAACCAATTGTTTCTTCATTGCTTTGATTTTCAAAATTTACAGTTTTCATTTCATCAATATTTTGTTTTTGTTGAACATCATTATCATTTTTAACATTTTTAACAGCTTGTTCTAATAAGGATTGTAAATTTTGTTCATTGTTTGGACTATTTTGCATTGGATTTTGATTATATATATTTGAAAAACCTTGATTAAATTGATAAGGATTTTCAATATTTCTTTTTAAATCATATTTAAATTCATTAATTTCACGCTTAATGATGTCTTTAATATCATCATTTGAAACTTTACTTGAGCCAACTGGTATGTTTTGAATTAGATTTTGCATTAAAACATACTGCATTAACTGTGAGAAAGTATCGGTTCCACCATTAAGTGGAGTAATATTATTTATTCTTTGTGTCGCTTGATTTAGTTGATTTTGTTGAACTAATGCATTTTGTAATTCAATGATTTGTTTTTGTAAGTAATTAATTGTTTCATTGGCTTCACTTCCAGCGATATTTTTATATTCTCCCCCAACTTCTTCAAGTTGTTTTTCAATTTGTTTTTGCACTTTTTTAGGAGTTGTATCTAAAACTGGTTGTGATTGTTGATAACTTATTTCTTGAGTTGGTTCTTCGTATTGTTCAAATTCTTCATAAGGATTTTCTCTACGTTTTTGATTTGCAGAAAATCAATTTGCTTCATTTTCAAATTTTTGATGTGCTTGTTGACGATTTTCATCATAAACAATACCATTTCTTTGATCTTCTTTTGCTTCTAAATACGAAGTATAAAGGTTACTTGCTCTTAACCAAGATTCAAACTCTCTTTTTCCTTGTGGACTTTCTCCAAAAGGCACATATCTAACTTGACCGGTATTTTTGTCTCGATAAGGTACTTTTTGCATAAATTGTTTTGGAATTTTACCTTCTCTTAACATTTGAACGTATTTTGGGATACCTTCTTCAAGTCCTTTTTCTACCGCTTGACGTCTAGAATTTATTGTGTTTCTTTCATCACGATTTTTCATTAAATTTCATCTTTTATTAACATCATAAAGATTTGCTAATTTAGATTCAGCATATGTTTTATTTTTTTTATTATCAATTTCGTTAATAAGTTGTTCTGGTTTTTTTTGAGGCATAACAAAACCACCATAAGGATTTAAGTCATTTGCATCTATTAAAACAGATTCATCATCATCAACATAACTTCCCATAGTTACTCCAAAGTCGCCATCTTCACTGGCTCTTTGTCTCATAAAAACATCATCATTTCTAACTTCTAAGTTTTTGCTTCCTCTTTGAGCTCAACTTTGTTGCTGTGAATCTTGTTTTGGCATTTGACTTACCTCCTGGGCTTTTGGTTTGTCTTTATCCATAATTGCATTTTCTTTTGTTGCAACAATATCACGTTCTAAAACGCTTGGATCTCCACCACCTTGATTTAATTTTTCGATTCTTGAAGCAATAATATTACGCATAATTAAAGGACGACCTTTATCGTCTAATTTAGACATTGCATCAACATGTTGGTCTGCATTGATTTCTTTATAGTCGTTTTCTTGTAATAATTTTTCTTTTCTTGCTTGAATCATTTGACGAAATTTGCTTGGTCCAACTCCATCTTGTTTTTCAAAAATGTTTTTTCCGCTTTTTAAAATTTCTTGATTATCTATTTTTAATAAGTCTTCTGAGGACATATCTCCCATCAATTTAACTTGAGGAGAGTTTTTTATTGAATTTTGTATATTTGCTCTCATTTGAGCAAAACGATCACTTGCTGGATTATTGCTTTGTGCCATTTTCATATCCCTCTCTTCAAGTTTTTGATATTTTTCAACATTGTCAACAATATCATCTTCACCACTTGAAAAAGGTGTAATAGCTTGATTATACTTATTGTACATAACAGCACCAGAAAATTGGTCAGCATCAGTTTCTACTTGTTGTAATTTTTCAACTGGCACTTCTTCTGGGATATACACTTTTTTTACAACACCTTCTTGGATATCTTCTTTGTTGAAATGTCGATTTTTGAACTTAGCTATTTCTTTTTCGCCAATAGCTATATTTGCAAGTATGCTTCCGTTTTTTACAGGACTACCTAATTTAATAGTTTTAACAATAATTCCATTATAATTAGATTTAATAGTAACTTCACTACCATCATCAAGTCTTATAAGAGCAAAATCATCTCCAAAAGAGATGTTAGCGCCAGTAAATAGTCATTCTGTTAAAACACCTTTTTGAGGTAAGTTTCTTGCCCTTAAATGTACCACACTATCCCCGTTCTTTCATATTATACCATTTTTTACCCCATTTTATTAGGGTAATTAACCTTCCTATAATTATATAACATTATATTTTAAAACTCTAATTTCCTATATAATCAAAAAGAAAGGAGTTTATTAATATGAACAAAAAAACAAGAGCACAAGATGACTTTTACATGCATGTAAATGAAGAATGAATTAAAACAGCTGAATTCCCAAAAGGTTATGCAACTTGAGGTAGTTTTGAGCAATTATATAAAAAATCAATCGCCGATGTTGAAAATTTAATTATTGAATTAAACAACTTAAGTGATTTAGAAGAAGATCAAAAAAAGATTGTAGCAATTTTTAAAAATTATTTAAATTATGAAAAAAGAGATGAACAAGGAATAACTCCAATCTTACCAATGATTGAATTAATTGACAATTTAAAAGATAAAAAAGATTTAATAGACTTACTTATTAAAATGAATAAACAATTTGCAGTAGGATTTTTTGCAAGTATGGACTTAGATTCAGACTTTGAAGATAGTAATATAAGAGCTTTAGGTATTTATCCAATGGGGTTAGGTATGCGAGATAAAGATTTTTATGATGAAAGTCATAAACGTCACATAGAAATTAAAGCAGCATATGAAAACTACATAAATTCAATGGTTGAAGAAGTAAAAGAAGTAAAATTTGACTCAAATAGATTATTTGCTTTGATATATAATTTTGAATTAGAGTTAAGTAAATCAATGTTAAGAAATGAAGAGAAAAGAAATCCTGCAAAAATTTACAATGTTTTAACTGTAGAAGAGTTAGAAAAAATTAATCCAGAAATGCAATGAAAAAAATACTTAGAAGAAACTGGTTATATTAATGCTAAAAAAATAATCGTAAGTGAACCAGAATATTTAAAAGCTTTAAATGAACAATTAATGAAATTGTCACTTGAAGAAATAAAAGATATTTTAAAATTTGATATGATTTCAGGATTTTCAAGTTACTTAAGCACTAACTTATATAGAATTACTTTTGAATATAATTCTATATTTAGTGGAGTTAAAGAAATGAGACCAGTTAGAGAAAGAGCGGTTGGTTTTGTAAGTAACGTTCTTGGTGAATTAATTGGAAAAGAATATGTTAAAAGATATTTTTCTGAAGAAGCTAAGGCTGATGTATTGTCGATTGTTAATGGTTTATTTGAATCTTACAAATCAAGAATTAAAAATTTGGAATGAATGAGTGAAACTACAAAGCAAAAAGCATTAGAAAAAGTTAACTCATTTACTGTAAAAATAGGATATCCTGATAAGTGAGAGGATTATAGTAGTATTGAAATAAATGATTATGAGAATGATGGTTCATTATATAAAAATATTGAAAACATTAGAATTCATTTTAGAAATAAAGGTTTAAAAGAGATTAGCTTACCTGTTGATAAAACTAAATGACATATGTATCCTCAAACAGTAAACGCATATTACAATCCAACTTCAAATGAAATATGCTTCCCTGCTGGAATTTTACAATTGCCATTCTACAGTATAGATCAATCTAAAGCTAAAAACTGTGGTGGAATTGGAGCTGTCATTGGTCACGAAATAAGTCATGGTTTTGATGACCAAGGTAGTCAATTTGACAAAGATGGTAATTTCAAAAATTGATGAACAGAAGAAGATCATAAACAATACAAACTTAGAACTCAAAAATTAGTTGAACAATACAACAACTATGAAGTTGGGGGAACTAACGTTAATGGTAATTTAACTTTAGGTGAAAACATTGGAGACTTAGGAGGATTAAGTGCTGCTTTAGATGTTTGTTTAAAAGAAAATCCAGAAGATATTAAAGGGTTTTTTGAAAATTATGCATTAGTTTGAAGTAGAATTATTACTCCTGAAGAAAGAAACACAAGATTGGCTACTGACCCTCACTCACCAGAACAATTTAGATGTAACGGAATAGTTATTAATCTAGATAAGTTTCATGAAGTTTATGAAACAAAACCTGGAGATGGAATGTATAAGGCGCCAGAAGATAGAATTAAAATTTGATAATAAAAAATGCACTTATGTGCATTTTTTATATATCTTTTATCCTTCTAGTGGCATAACCTTTTTTAACTAATTTAGAATATCTAGCAGCATCTCTTAGGTTTTGCTTGATAAAGGCCCGGTCCTGAGTTTTTGCTAAGTTAATAAGTTTTTTAATATCTTGCCGATATTTTTTAACTTTAAGTTTATGATTTTTATGTTCTGCTCTTTTAAGACCATTTTTTAATGTTCTTTGATTTTTATAATTCATTATTTTTTTGATTTTTTCTTTGTATGGTAAAATTTTTAGTTCTTGAATTCATTCTTTATATTCTGTTTTTCTTCTAATTCTTAATAGTCTTTTTTCATTTTTTAGTTCTTGTCTTTTAAACTTTCTTACTTTCATTCAATAGTCACGTTCTGCTTTTGTAATTAAATTTCCGTCAATATCATGTCAGCGATAATATTTAATATTATTTAAAAATAAATATAAGTATTGAAAAATAACAACTAAAGAAAGAATTATAATGTAACCCATAATCACTTGGGTAAGCATTGCAGAATCACTTCGATAATAATTTTTTCAAACAACTTCTTCGCCGGTTATTACATCTCTTGCTTTTAGTGTTACATTGTGTAAATTCATAAATCAATAAGGATACCACATCTGACTTGAATAAGGAATTACTTTTTCTGAAAAAGCTATAATGTCAGTTGATCAAGGACCATTAGGATTTATTTTTCAAACACCGTTTTCAAGAATATAGGCTTTTTCGAAAAACTCTGAACCATAAGTTTCGAAACGATATTCCCCTCTAATAATTGCATAAAAAGAATAACAAACAGGATATGCCAATATTCCAAAAAGTGAGAATTTAGCATGTACTCTTGGACTATAATAAGTATCTCCACTTGATATAATAAAATTTCCAATCATTACAATAGGAACAATTAAGTGCAAGACTGTTGTTGTAAATCAATCACTAGGTCTTGTTGTTGCTGCAGCTTCTTCTGGACTAAAAATAATTCCACATCAAAATACAAACATTGTTAAACTTATATAAACTGTAACAGCAAGTTCAATTCCAAAAGGTGGTTTTTTGTTATAACTAAATTGAGTGAATAAACTGTAGAATAAATAAATAGCAACTAAATAATTTGATTGTGTTGTAAAAAATGCATAATAGTGACTAAATCTTTCTAATAAAGGTGTTCCTGTCATGGGTATTTTAGGAGCAATTAATAATCTTATAAAGTCAAACGCTAAAAAAGATACTAATCCAATCAGTACCATTAATTTTAAAGAAAACTCAAAGTTTTTATTAATTTTCATTGATAACTCCTTGCTATATTATTATTTATATTTAATTTTACTCTTTAATTAAATAAAGTTAATAGTTTCTTTACAAATCATTAATTCTTCATCTGTTCTAATTTTATAAACTTTTATATCAGAGTTTTGACTTGATATTTCTAGATAATCCTCATAATTTTGTTCATTTAAACTTGAATCTAATTTTATATTTAAAATTTTTATTTTATCAATTACTAATTCTCTAGTTATAATTGAGTTTTCTCCAATTCCAGCAGTAAATACAATTGCATCAACTTTACCTTCTAAATGATTTGCAAATTTTATTATATATTCAGCAATTCTTTGAGTATATAATTCAAGAGCACTAATTGCTTTTGGGTTTTTATCATTTAAAGCTGCATTTGATACATCTCTCATATCACTTGATATTTCACTAATACCTAGTAAACCGGATTGTTTATTTAAAATGTCAGTTAGTTCATAAATATCAAGATTTAGTTCTTTTGCCATATATTGAAGTATAGAACTGTCAATATCTCCGCTTCTTGTTCCCATCATTAATCCTGCTAGTGGAGTTAGACCCATAGTTGTATCATATGACTTACCATTTTTTACACAACACATACTTGCTCCATTACCTAAATGACAAATTATTAAATTTGTGTCTTCTAGTTTTTTGTTTAAAACTTCACTTGACTTGTGAGTAATATAGTCAAAACTAATTCCGTGAAATCCATACTTTCTTACTTTATGATTTTCATATCATTTCAAAGGTACAGAATATAGATAGTTTTTTTTAGGCATTGTTTGATGAAAAGAAGTATCAAAGCATCCTACTAATTTTGCATTAGGTAATCCTTTTTGAAAAGCGTTAATAGCAGTTAAAGCTCCAGGATTGTGAAGTGGTGCTAGTTTAATGTTATCTTCAACTGCTTTTTTATTTTCTTCTGTTAGTTCAACAGTTTTTACAATTTTATCTCCACCATGAACAACTCTAAAACCAATTCCTTTTATATCGTTTTCATTTTTGATTACTTCTAATTCTTTAAAATGCTTCAAAATTGAATTAACAGCCATTAAATGATTGTCATATTGATCTTTATATTCGTATTTATCTTCTCCTCTTTTTATAGTTAAAGCTCCATCAACAGCAATTCTCTCTGCTAAACCTTCAACTAGTGCTACGGGAGTTTTATTTTCAATTTTATACAATTTAAATTTTATCGAACTACTTCCTGCATTTACTACTAATATCATCTATTTTGATCCTTTCATTATTGCTTGATATATTGTTACAATTGAAGTTTTATATATATCATCAACCGTAGCTCCTCTTGATAAATCATTGACTGGTTTTTTCAGTCCTAATATAAAAGGTCCGATTGCTTCAAAATTACCTAATCTTTGTGCAATTTTATAGCCTATATTACCAGAGTTTAAATCTGGAAATACATAAACATCAGGTCTTTCTTTTTTTA
Organism: Spiroplasma gladiatoris; assembly: GCF_004379335.1. Lineage (NCBI taxonomy): Bacteria > Bacillati > Mycoplasmatota > Mollicutes > Entomoplasmatales > Spiroplasmataceae > Spiroplasma > Spiroplasma gladiatoris. The sequence goes on from NZ_CP038013.1 coordinate 1,033,191, forward strand.
ATTTACAATTTGGATATTTTTTATCTCTAATCGACTTTATAAAAGCACTATCAAATTGCATTTCTCCTTCAAAAAGAAATCCGTTTTCGACTGTTTCTAATCCTTTTAATCTATCGACTGCTTTTGATACTTTGTCAACTGAAGGTCCTAATCCAGATCCAGCTGTTGAATAACTTAACATTGCAACCTCTACATCTTTAACATTTAGTTTTAAAGCGAATCTTGCCGCCATATAGGCAATGTCTGATAAGTGTTTTGGATTTGGATCAACATTTAAAGCACAATCTGTGAAGATATAATTTTCTTCCCCTCTATGCATTATAAATATTGATGATGCAATTGAATAGTTTTCAGAGGTTTTTACAACTTGTAAAGCAGCTCTTAAAGTATCTGCTGTTGTATAGTTTAATCCACAAACCATAGCATCTGCTAAATCCATATCAATCATTAATGCTCCATAGTAATTTCTTTTTTGAACCAATACTACAGCATCTTCTTGTTCTAATCTTCCCTTTCTGATTTCTAAAATTCTTTCTAGCATATCTTTGTTTAGAGTTTCTTTTACAAAAACGGTTTTTATTTCTGGATCAAGATTTTGCGGTTTTTCATGTGAACCGTTAAATAATAGTGTTACATCTGCTAATCCTTCTTTTTGAATCATTGTTGCAACTTCTACTATTTTGCTTTCTACCCCTTCAGGAAAAACTAATCTTATTTTTATGTTGTTATTTAATATTTTTGATTTTAAATCTTCAATAGAGTACATCTTATTTACCTTTCTTATAAATTTCTATTTCTTTTATACTTGATGAGGATATCGTTCTTTTTTCTGAATCAGCTATGAATATAATTGTCTCTAAATCATTATTTAAAAACTTATTTACATCATTAATTTCTCTCTCATAAGTAAAATCATTTTCATTTCTAACACCTCTAATTATGTATTGAACATTTAATTTCTTTGCTAATTCTGCTGTTAATTCATTTTCGTTGACTATTACTTCACAATTACTAAACTCTTTTACAAATTCTTTGACTTGTTCTACTCTTGAATTTAGGTTGGGATTCATATTTTTTGATATGTTTTTAGTAATAACTATATATATCTTAGTAAACAGTTTTTGTGCTTTTTTTAAAATATCTAAATGTCCTTTGTGAAATGGATTAAAACTTCCTGGATAAATAGCTATCATAAATACCTCATTTCAATATCTATATTATTTTATTCTTTTTTTAAAAAAAAGATTATAAATAAGAGAGTTTTTATAAATAGATAATATTTTTCATTCGACTTTTCTTTTTTCAAGATTGCAGCTTTTAATATGCAAGTATATAATAAAAACAACGAGGTTTATATATGGAAAGTTTAATGAAAAAACATAAAAAATTATTAATTTTTATTTGCGCTTCTTTTTTAAGTCCGATCATTAAAAGTTTTATTCCCTTTATAACCATAATATTGTTTATGACAATTTTGTTTAATCTAGCAAAACTAATATTTTTTAATATAAAATCACATTTAAAAAAATCAAGTTATTATTTTATAATCTTTTTTTAATGTGAACTTTAAGTTTTTTAATTATAAGTGCTTTTTTAGCTGTAACTATTTTTAAACATTATGAGAACAATATTTTGACTTTATTTAATAGTATAATTTTTTATACATTAATTTTAAAGACTATATTAATAGTAATTTTAATTATAAAATTAGTTTTTAATTTATATACTGTTAGTGAAGTCAAACTTGAAAAAGATTTATATAAATATAAAAAAACCTCTATTGTTTTAAAAACAAGCTCAAAAAAAATAGTTTCTTTTATTTACAACATTTCTGAGTTATAAAGCTTTTTTTATTTCAACATAAAGAGAGGAGAAAATTATATGGAAGAAATAATAAAAATAAATAACATAAATAAAAAAAGATTTTAAAAAATATTAATTTTACTGTTAATCAAAGTGAAAGTATTGCTATTATTGGAAATAGTGGTGCTGGTAAGTCAACTTTATTAAATATTTTATCAGGTTTAGAAAGTCCTAGTGAAGGTGAAGTTTTTATTAATCAAACTATAATAAATAAACTTAAAGAACCAAAACTTACAAAATTTAGAGCAAATAATATTTCATATATATTCCAAGATTACAAATTAATAGATTATTTAACAGTAGAAGAAAACATTTTATTTATTGAAAAAAACAAAAAAAGTAAAATTGAATATGCTAAACTAAATTATTTAATTAAAAACCTAGGATTAGAGGAATATAAAAATAAAGTTGTTTCTAAACTTAGTGATGGTCAAAAACAAAGAGTTGCCATTGCAAGAGCATTAGTTGGTGACTCTAAAATTATTTTTGCAAATGAACCAACAGGAGCTTTGGATATTGTAAATAAAAAAATAATAATTAATGAATTAGTTAAAAAAAGTAAAGAAAATAAAAAAACATTATTAATAATTACTCATGATCCAGAAGTTGCAATAAAAACAGATAAAATTTTAGTTATAAAAAATGGTGAACTTGTTGAAACTTATACAATAAAAGATTTGACAATAAAAGATATAGAAAATAAGTTATTAGACTAACATAAAAACATTTTTTAAAAGACTATGTTTTTATAAGGTTAATAACATAATTCTGGCTTTATCTGTTTTAATAATATCAACATTTTTAAACTCATCTCTATCATTGTTTATTAACAATATTAATACAATTGATAAAAATTCTAACCTATCTTTAATAACTTTAATATTATTTGGACTTGTTTTCTTAATTTCTATAATATTTTTTTGAATAATATTAAATATGAATTTAGAAATAAAAAGAAAAGAAATTTTAAATTATAGAACTATAGGTGTAAAAAATATATTTGTTTTTAAAAATTTCTTATTAGAAAATTTATCAATACTTTTACCTTGTTTTTTAATAGGATTTGCCATTTCGTTTGGTATAAATCATTTAATAGTTTTAAAACTAATTGAATATAAACTTTTAAGAGTTGATCTTAAAATTAACAATAGTTTTTTAGTTTTTATTTTTGTATTATTATTTGCACTAATTTTTATTTTTGTTATAACTTTTTTAATTACTTATCAGTATAAAAACCTAAATACTTATAAAATTAAAAACAAAAAAATTAACAAATGAAATTTTAAGAATTGTATTTGGTATATTTTTTATTGGTATCTATTTTTTACTAATCTTTTTAAAACAAAGTAATGTTTTATATTTATTTGGAGGTTTGTTTTTTATTATAGGGATAAGCTTATTATTAGACTTGCTATTTATTTATATATATAAAATTTTTTATATTATTTTTAAGAAAAAACATCTCTTAACAAGTGCATTTAAAAGCTTATAACAAAATAATAAAATTATAATAAAAATAATTTTATTATTAATATGCTCAACTCTATTTTTAAATTTTTCAATAAATGTTATTAGTATTAAAGGGGATAATTCTAATAGCGATAATATAAATTCTGTTTATCAAAAGGAATTTAAGTTTTTAGGATATTATTTAAATTTTGTTTTTGTAAGTTTTAGTTTATTCTTTTTAATTAATAGATATATTATTTATTTAAACTCTATTAAAAAAGAAAATCAAAAACTTAGAATGCTAGAAGTTTCTAGAACTAAATTATTTTTATTAATTTTATTTCAAACCATTTTTATTTGAATTATATTTGTAATATTAAGTTTTATGTCAACTATTTTTATGTCACTAATTTGAAATGATTTATTGGCATTACATAATTATTACATTTGATTAATAGAAATTTTTATTGTCTTAGCAATTCTAATAAACTTATGTTTTTTAAACTCAAGATTAAAGGTAAAAATATAATATAATTAATAAGTATAAAAAACTTCTTGTAAATATTATGGTAATCATAAATTTACAAGAAGTTTTTATTTTAATAAAAACTTAAATATTTTTTTATTTCTCAGTTTGTAACTTCTGTTTTATATTCGTCTCACTCTTTTTGTTTATATTCAATAAATTTATTAAATAAATCTTCTCCTAAAAAATTTTTAATAAATTCTGAGTTTTTAAAATGCTTAATAGCATCATTTAAATCTATTGGTAAGTTGTCAATTTTTAATTCATTTTTTTCTTCCTCAGAAAGTTTAAATAAGTTTTTTTTGATTGTTTTATATTCACTTACACTATTTTTTATACCATCGATTCCTGCCATCAATAAAGCGCTTAATGCTAAGTACGGATTACAACTTGAGTCAACTGATCTTACTTCTACACGTTTTGCTTGTTTGTTTGCAGCTGGGATTCTAATCATTGTTGACCTATTACAATCACTTCAAGCAATATAACAAGGTGCTTCAAAACCAGGCACTAATCTTTTAAATGAGTTTACTGTTGAATTAGTTAATAATGAAATTTCTTTTGCATTTTTTAAAATTCCATTTATGAAACTAATTGCTAAATTACTCAATCCATTAGGCATATTTTCATCATAAAATAAATTATTATTATCTTTATCTGCGATAGAACAATTTGCATGCATTCCACTACCATTAATTGACTTAATTGGTTTTGGCATGAAAGTTGCATGCATGTTATATTTTTTAGCTATATTTTTTACTAATACTTTGAAAGTTTGAAGTTTATCACATGTATCTAATGCATTTGAGTATTCAAAGTTTATTTCATGTTGTGAGTTTGAAACTTCGTGGTGAGATACTTCCATTTTAAAACTCATTTTTTGTAACTCAAACATAATTTCTCTTCTTACTTTAAAAGATAAATCTAAAGAAGGTGACTCAAAATAAGCACTACTATCAGTATGCTCTAAAACTGGATTTTTATTTTCATCTAATTTAAATAAGAAAAATTCTGGTTCTAGTCCAACATTAAAAGTATGTCCTATGTTTAAGTCCCTCATAGTTTGTATACAATTTTTTAATATACTTCTTGGATCGCTATGAAATGGTTCTTTTTTTGATGTGTATACATCACACAAAAATCTTCCTACTTTATAATCTTGAGTAGTTTCGCCTTCTAAAATTAATCATGTATTTAAATCAGGATATAAATACATATCTGCATCATCGATTTTTGAAAAACCTGTCACTGATGAACCATCGAAAATAATTTCATTGCTTAAAGCCTTGTTAATATTTGTAGCAGGAATTTCTAAACTTTTTAACATTCCTAACATATCTGTAAATTGTAATTTAATAAATCTTATATTTTCTTTTTTAATAATTGAAATAACTTCTTCTTTTGTCATTGTTTATTTCTCCACTCAAGTTTATTATAACCAAAATATATTAAATACTTATTTTCTATTAAAATAAATCAAAAAGCATCTAACTTTATATTGATTATTTTTTAAAATTTATAAAAAATAGGATTATTTTGAATTACATTGCATAATATAGGTAATCGAATCTTTACGGTTCGGGTTGGCGAAAGCCCATACAATGACAAGGTCGAAATATACTCGATGATAAAAAAGGAAACATAGTTTCCTTTTTTTGATTTAAAAGTTTTTTGAATATTTTAATTTGTTAAAATAATTTTAGAGGTAAAAGGTAATGAGTATTTTATTAATTGATATTGGAAACTCTACTGTTGACTTTAGAATATTTGATGATAAAAAAAAGAATATTATAAAAGTGTTTAGACCATCAACAAATGACAAAAGTTATAAATCAAGTTCAAAATTAAAAAAGAAACTTGAAGAGTTAAATCAAAATATAAGTTCTATTGTTTATTGTTCTGTAGTTCCTGAATGAAATGATATTATTAGAGCCTTAGGATCAAGTTTAAAAATTAAAGTTTATAATTTTAGAGAAAATCTAGTTATTCAAAAAGAAGATTTCGATTTAAATGGAGTCGAGAATATTGGGGCTGATTTTTTAGCAAATTTTATTGCTGTTAAAAATCAATACAATTTAAAAAACGGTTTAGTAATTTCTATGGGAACAGCTTCAACTATTTTTTTAGTTCAAAACTATAAGTTTGTTGGAGTAAGTATCTCACCTGGTTTAGAAACAAGCTTAAAAGGTTTATTTAACAATGCTTCTTTATTAAAAGACTTTTTATTTCACAAAACAAACGCTAAAATTGGTCAATCTACTAATGACGCTATAAACTTAGGATCATGTAATGGTCATTTCTTTATGATTATGGGTTTGATAGATCATTTTAAAAAACACTTCATAATTAAAAGTGTTATTTTTACTGGAGGAATCGCTAATATTTTTAAAGAAGATATTAAAAATTTAGATTATGTATTTGATGAGCAATTAATTTTTAAAGGAATTTTAGAAATATATAAAAATATAAAAAGAGAGAATTAAATACTCTCTTTTGCTTTTTTTATACCTTGTTCTACTATTTTTCTACATTCTACAACATGTTCTTTTGTTGGTGGTTCAACATCTCTTAAATAAAATTTAATTTTTAAATTTTCATACTTTGGAATCATCATATTATGATATGGTAGCATCTCTAAACGTTCCATGTTTTTTAAAGTGCCAACAAACTCACCCAATTTAAATAAATCTTCTTTATCATCAGTATAACCTGGAACTAAAACATGTCTTATTCACATTTTTGCATTATTTTCGTCTAAAAACTTTATAGCCTCTAAAACATTTTTATTTGGACGTGAAGTAAGATTTATGTGTTTTTCATTATCAATATGTTTTAAGTCAGCTAAAGTAACATCAGTATATTTTAATAGTTCTTTTCACTTTTCTTGAACTTTTGGTATATCTTGATAAGTACCAAAACAAGTATCTAAACAAGTACTAATACCTCTTTTTTTTGCTTCTTTAAAAACTTCAATACAAAAATCAATTTGAGTTGTAGCTTCTCCTCCAGATAATGTTATTCCACCATTCTTATAAAAGTTTTCATTTTTTTTATACATTTTCATAATGTCTTCGACTGATATTTCTTTATTCTTATTAAATTCAATAGTTTCAGGATTATGACAATATTTACATCTAAATAAACAACCTTGTAAAAATATTACTAATCTTATTCCAGGTCCATCAACTGCTCCAAAACTTTCAGAGCTACTATAATAACCTATTTTACTGTTTTTGATTTGTTCTTCCATAATTTTTATTATTAAAAAGAGAGTACTGTTGTACTCTTTTTTTTCACTTTCTATTAATTACATTGATTGATGGAAAGTTCTTGAGATAACTTCATCTTGTTGTTGTTTTGTCAATTTAATGAAGTTAACAGCATAACCTGAAACTCTAATAGTTAATTGTGGATAGTTTTCAGGATTTTTTTGTGCATCTAATAAAACTTCACGTTTTAGAACGTTTACGTTTAAGTGGTGCCCTCCGTTACTCATATATCCATCTAACATATTTACTAAGTTATCTTGTTGTTGTTTTGAAATTTTTTTGTCCATAATAATGTCCCCCTCTTTAAAAATTTTATTCATTTATATATTGTTATTATAACACATTTATTTTAGTGCATCTTTTGGTATGTCTCCAGAGATTTTAATTTCTCCAGAGATTACTAGATCTTCATCTTTTCCAAGAGCATTTGGTACAACAGAAAATGTATTTGAAATACCATCTGCTGCATGTTTGAAAGGAATTTTTGATACTGAAGCTAGTGAGTTTACTGCACCAGAGCAATCACGACCATGCATTGGATTTGCTCCTGGGGCGAATGCTTCAGGATATCTTCTTCCACAAGGAGTATCACCTGTTGATTTACCATAAACTACGTTTGAAGTAATAGTTAAAACTGACATTGTTGCTTCTGAATTTCTATAAGTGTAATGCGATCTAATTTTATTCATAAATATTTTTACAATATTTTTAGCCAAATCATCAACTCTATCATCGTTATTTCCAAATTTTGGGAAATCTCCTTCAGTTCTATATGAAGTTACTATTCCTTTTTCATCACGAATAGGAAATACTTTTGCGTATTTAATTGCTGAAAGTGAGTCTGCAACTACTGAAAGTCCAGCGATTCCAGTTGCAAAGAATCTATGAACATTTGTATCATAAAAACACATTTCTGCACTTTCATAATAATACTTATCGTGCATATAATGAATAACATTTAAAGTATTTACATATTTATCTGCTACTCAGGTCATCATATTGTCAAATTTAGCTCAAACTTCTTCAAAGTTCAATGGCCCATCACCTGTTAAAACTGGTTCAAATTTTGGAGATATTTGCTCTTTTGATAATTCATCAATTCCTCCGTTAATTGCATATAGCAATGTTTTTGCAAGGTTTGTTCTTGCTCCAAAGAATTGCATTTGTTTTCCAACTTTCATTGGTGATACACAACATGCAATTGCATAATCATCTCCATGAGTTGTTCTCATAATATCATCATTCTCATATTGCATTGATGAATATAAGATTGAGTATCTTGCACAAAATTCTTTAAATCCGCTTGGTAAGCTTTTTGATCATAAGATTGTTAAGTTTGGTTCTGGAGATGGTCCCATGTTTGATAGTGTATGAATATATCTAAAGCAACTCTTAGTTACTAATGGTCTACCATCTAGCCCCATACCTGCAATTGATTCTGTTGCTCAAACAGGGTCTCCTGAGAATATTTCATTGTAAGCAGGTGTTCTTGTAAATTTAACAATTCTTAACTTCATAACTAAATGATCTACTAGTTCTTGAGCTTGTTCTTCTGTTAAAATACCTTTTTCCATATCTCTTTCAATATATATATCTAAGAAAGTTGCAGTTCTTCCAAATGATTCTGCAGCCCCATTATTTTGTTTAATAGCAGCTAAATAAGCTAAATAAGTAAAGTTAAATGCTTCAATTGCATTAGATGCTGGTTTTGAAACATCATGCCCATAACCTTTTGCCATTTCAGTAATATCTTTTAAAGCTCTAATTTGTTCTGTTATTTCTTCTCTTAAACGAATCTTATCTTCGGTCATTTCTCCATCAATTAATAATGAGTCTTTAATTTTTTCTTGAATCAAATAATCACTTCCATATAGTGCAAGTCTTCTATAATCTCCAATAATTCTTCCTCTACCATAAGTATCTGGAAGCCCTGTAACAATATGACTTTTTCTTATTTTTCTCATATCAGGTGTATATGCATCAAATACTCCTTGGTTATGTGTCTTTCTATATTTTGTAAAAATATCTTTTACACGATCTGACACTTGAAATCCATATGATTCATTAGCTTGAATAGCCATATTTATACCACCTCAAGGCATTAATCCTCTTTTGAATGGTTTGTCAGTTTGTAGTCCTACAACTTTTTCTAAGTCTTTATCAATATATCCTGGTGCATGAGAAGTAATTGTTTGAGGAACATCACTGTCCACATCAAGTACTCCTCCAGCCTCTCTTTCTTTCTTAGTAAGTTCCATTACCATTTCTCATAGTTTAGTAGTATTCTTTGTTGGTCCCACTAAAAACGAGTCATCACCTTCATAGGGTCTATAGTTTTTTTGGATAAAGTTTCTGACATCAACTTCATCTGTTCATGCTCCCTCTTCGAAACCTTCTCATTCTTTGTATTTCATTTCAATACCTCCTATTTAAATTATCTCTCAAAAATAAAAAATTTTCTATAAAATATACAATTTTATAGAAAATTATACATTTATGAAAATTTTTTTATTGGGTTGCCATAATAAGCATCTAAGTAAATTTGTTTAATGTCTTCGATCAATGGATATCGTGGATTTGCACCAGTACATTGGTCATCAAATGCATCTTCTGACATCTTTTCAAGTGATTCTTGAAAATTTTTTTCATCAACTCCATAGTCTTTAAATGAAGTATGTAATTCTACTTCTTTAGTCAGGTTTTGAACTTCTTCAATCAGAGCATCTACCAATTGTTCATTGGTTTTACCTTTTAATCCAAGTTCCTTAGCTAATTGCGCATATTTTTCCATAGAGTTTTGTACTCCAAATTGTGAAAAGTAAGTTTGTTTACCACCTTCAATAACACATGCAGCATTATATCTTATAATATGTGGAAGTAAAATTGCATTTGCAGCTCCATGAATAACATTGTGATATCCTCCAACTTTATGTGATAATGAGTGAACTAAACCTAAAAATGCATTTGCAAAAGATATACCTGCAAAAGCAGCTCCATCCATTACTTTTGCTCTTGCTTCTACATCTTCTTTACCATTAAAATAAGCACTTGGCAAGAATCCAAAAATATTTTTAGCACCTTGAACAGCATAACTATCTGTATAGTCCGTTGCCATAACAGAAACGTAAGCTTCGATACAGTGAGTTAAAGCATCTAATGCAGGTGCGTTAGTTGCCCCTTTTGGTATGGTCATTGTCAATTCTGGATCAATTATTGCCATATTTGGAGTTAGAGAATAATCTGCTAATGGATATTTAGTATGTGTTTCATCATCTGTGATTACTGAAAAAGGTGTAACTTCTGAACCTGTTCCTGATGTTGTAGGTATACATAACATTTTTGCTTTTCTACCAGTTGTAGGGTATCTTACAATTCTTTTTCTGATATCTGCAAATGTAACTGCAAGATCTTTAAAATCTATTTCTTCTCCATCATTTTCATACATTAATCACATCAATTTAGCAGCATCCATTGAAGAACCTCCACCAAATCCAATAATTAAGTCTGGGGTAAATTTTCTCATTTCTTCTGCACCTTTTTTAGTTGTTGATAACATCGGGTTTGGTTCAACGCCATCAAATACTGTATATGTAATTTTTAAATTATCTAATTGTTCTGTAATTCTTTTCCCATACAATTGATTAATAACCTTATCTGTTACAATATAAACTCTTTTGATATTTCATTCTCTTAAATCTTCAAAAGCGTATTGTAATGATCCAAACTTATGATAAATTCTTTCTGGTAATCTCATTCACTGCATATTTTCCCTTCTTTCTGCAACAGTTTTAACATTTAATAAATTTAATGGTCCAACATTTTGTGAAAAAGAGTTTTTTCCATGTGTTCCACATCCTAAAGTCATACTAGGGTCTAATCCAAAGTTATACATATCTCCAACTCCACCAAGAGATGATGGTGAGTTTACAAGCAATCTTCCGGGATTTAATCCTTTAAATAATTCTAATTTATCTTTATGTTTATCAACATCACATCATAATGAAGCTGTGTGTCCAGCACCCATTAATAAGATTTTTTTAGAAACTTCAATTGCTTCAGCAAAAGTTTTAACTCTATATGCCGCAACATATGTTGAAAGTTTTTCATGCGCTAAAGGTTCATCATGTTCTGCGCTAGAAGCTTCAACTATAATAAACCTTGTAGTTTCAGGTACTTTTATACCAACAAGCTCAGCTACTTTTAATGCAGATCTACCAACTAGATCAGCATTTAATAAACCATATTTGCCTTCCTTAAACATTGTTTTTCTAAATTTATTTTTTTCTTCTTCAGAAGTAACTACATAAGTATTTTTTTTCTTAAATAATTCGATAGTTTTTTCATAAACTGAATCTAATATAACTAATGAGTTTTCTGTAGCACAAACAACTCCGTTGTCAAAAGTATTTGACTGAATTATTGAAGAAGTTGCAACATCTAAATTAGCTGATTCATCAATAATCGCAGGAGCATTACCAGCACCAACTCCAATTGCAGGAGTACCTGATGAGTAAGCCGCTTGAACCATACCCGGACCACCTGTAGCTAAAATAATATCTGCATTTTTCATAACATAACTTGTATTATCTAAACTTGGTGATTCTACTCAAGCAATGATATCTTTTGGAGCACCGGCTTTAACTGCAGCTTCTAAAACTACTTTTGCAGCTGCTATGGTACAATTTTTTGCTCCTGGGTGAGGTGAAATTACTATTGCATTTCTAGTTTTTAACGCCATTAAGCATTTAAATATTGCTGTTGAAGTTGGATTTGTAGTAGGAATTACAGCCCCAATTATCCCGATTGGTTCATAAACTTTTTGAATTCCTAAAGCTTTATTTTCATAAAAAGTTCCAACTGTTTGTAAGTTTCTATATTTGTTAAATATAAATTCACTTGCAAAGTGATTTTTTAATATTTTATCTTCAACTATTCCCATTGAAGTTTCTTGATGTGCTAATTTAGCTAAACTAATTCTATTTTCATTAGCAGCTAATGCAGCAGCTTTAAAAATTTTATCAACTTGTTCTTGTGAGTAAGTTGAAAATTGTTCATATGCTTCTCTAACCTTTTTAAAAATTAATTCTAAATCTTCCATTTATTATTTCTCCTTACTTGATTATTATATTCCTATTTGGAAATTTTTTTCAAAAAAATAAAAGCATATTGATATTTTTAGAAAAAAAATACATACTCGAGTATGTATTTTTTAATAAAACAAATATATGTAATTAACGTTTTGAGAATTGTGGTGCTCTACGCGCTCCATAAAGTCCGTATTTTTTACGTTCTTTAACACGAGCATCACGAGTTAATAAACCTTTACCTCTTAATTCTGGTTTGTAGTCTTTGCTTGCTTCTAATAAAGCTCTTGCAATCCCTAAACGAGCTGCACCCGCTTGACCTGTAAACCCTCCACCTTTTACTGTAATTTTGATTGAAAAGTCTTCTTTTGTATTTGTTGCTTCTAATGGTTGTTCCATATCTTGAACTAAAGTTGGGTATGGAAAGAATTCCAATGCTGGTTTTCCATTCACAATAATATCACCTTTACCAGGAGTTAAAATTACTTGAGCAACAGAAGATTTTCTTCTTCCAGTTCCTCTGTACATAACTGAGTCTTTTTTAATAACAGCCATTATTTATCTCCTTTTCTTAAATTAATCACTAAAACTTGTGGGTTTTGTGCTTGGTGTGGGTGTTCGCTTCCCGCATATACATGCAATGCACGATATTGGTTAGCTCCCTGTGTATTTTTTGGCAACATTAATCTTACAGCTCTTTCAATAATTCTTTCTGGGAATAAACTACGTTGTGTTTTAACATTCCTTGATTTTAATCCCCCTGGATACATTGAGTGGTGGTAGTAGTTTTTATCTTGTTCTTTTTTACCAGTTAAAACTACTTTTTCTGCATTAATAATGATCACGTGATCTCCATTATTAATGTGAGGTGTAAAGTCTGGTTTATGTTTTCCTCTTAATATTGTTGCAACTTGAGTTGATAAACGTCCCAAAATTGCATCAGTTGCGTCAACTACATATCATTTTTTAGCAATATCTGCTGTTTTTATTAGTGTAGTTTGTTTCATTTGTGCTTTTTCTCCTTCGCTTCCGGGGCTTGTGAGTAAGCACATATATTATATACTACTATTTTAAATATTTGTTATATTATTTTGTCTTTCTTATAGTTTTTTTGTCTTTGTGTGTGACAAAAAAATTATTTATAAGGATATCTTTTTTTATTAAATAAAATATAGTTTAAATTATAGAAAGGAGTTGTAATTATGGAAGAAGTAATTAAAGAATTAAATAAAAAAGAGAGTAAAAATAAGTTTGAATTATGATTTAAAAATAACTTCAACAAAAGAACCTCTCTTAGAAGAGTACAAAAATTTGGTGGTTGATTAAGTTCAATGATGATGCCTATAATTGGTATTATGATTGCTTGAGGACTATTAACAGCATTTTTTATACCAGATGGTTGAACTCCAGTTGCAGCGATTAATGATTATATCGTTGGTAATGTTATTACTTATTTAATACCAGTTTTGATCGGTTTTAATGCAGGTAAGTTAGTTCATAAAACTAGAGGTGGGTTTATTGCAACATTTGTAGTATTTGCTGTAATAGTTGGAAATCAATACAATCCAGGATTTATTGAAGGTTCAAGTCCCTCACCTCAGTTTTTATCAGCTATGATAGTTGGACCTATGGCTGCTGGAATATTAAAATTAATAGATAAGTTGTTGGAGGGAAGAGTTAAACAAGGATTTGAAATGCTTATAAATAACTTTGTTATGGGTTTTTTGGCTTTTGGACTAGGAATTGGGGCATTTTATGGAATGCCATATGTGTTTAATTCAATCACTTGAGCACTAGCAGAAGCTGTAAAGTTCTTAATAAATAATAAAATAATATTTTTAACAGCACTTATAGTAGAACCAGCAAAAATATTTTTCTTAAATAATGCCATTAACCACGGAGTTTTTTCAGCATTATCACCAAGTTTTGTTGCAGAAAAAGGAAAATCAATCTTATATTTACTAGAATCTAATCCTGGACCTGGGCTTGGTGCATTGATCGCTATTATGATTTTTGATAAAAAACAAAGAGAAAATGCAGCTGGTGCATCAATAATTCATTTCTTTGGAGGTATTCATGAGGTATACTTTCCATTTATATTAATGAAAATAGAAATGATAATCGCTTTAATTGTTGGAGGGTTAGTTGGAGATGCTGTATTTCAAATATTTGATGCAGGGTTAATTGCTCCAGCATCACCAGGATCAATTATAGCAATCTCAATATTTATTCAATCTAGTGCATTAAATTATGCTGGTGTCTATTTAGGCATATTCGCAAGTTGTGGAGCAGCACTATTAACAGGATCGCTTATTCATATTATAATGAGAAAAAAATATAAAAAAAATGCAGCTACTTTAGAAGAAGCTACTAAAAAATTAGAAGAAATTAAAGGAAAAGAAATTAAACATTTAAATAAAAAACTTTTAAAAGATTTAGACTTTAACAAAATAGATACTATAATATTTGCTTGTGAGGCAGGTATGGGTTCAAGCGCGATGGGTGCATCTGTGCTTAGAAAAAAACTAAAAGAAGCAGACATAAAAATCAAAGTTGTTAACTATCCTGTAAAAGAATTGCCAAGTGACGCTAAATTTGTAATAACACAAGACAAATTAACAGAGTATGCAGTTCAAAAAGTACCTAACGCAATTCATAGAAGCATATCTAACTTTTTAGATAAAAATTTCTATGATAAAATAGTTTTAGAATTTAAAGAAAAGTTAGAGAACATTAATGAAGAAAGAAAGACAACTTAGAATTTTATATACACTATTAAGTTATAAAAAACTTAATATTGATGTAATCACAAAAGCTTATGATATAAGCAAAAAAACATGAGAAAGAGATTTTGAAGATATAAATCTCTTTTTATCAAAAAAAGGCCAGTTTAAAATAATTGAAAGTGATAATGCAATACATTTTATTGGATCTGATATTAATTTATTAGAATATTTACATTTAGATGACTCATTTTTATTAAAAGAAGAGCGATTAATTTATATATTTATGATTTTATTAAGAGATATACATATATCAAAAACCCAACTTATTGATGATTTAGATGTTTCAATAAAAGTATTGGAAAATGATATAAATGAATTAAAAAATATATTTTTACTTAATGAAACTAATTTATCAATTAATAGCAGAGGAATTAAAATTTCTAGTATACAAAAAGATAAAGAAATTAAAATTTTAATAGATATAATAATTCAACATTTATCTTTAAAAAAAGTTTATTCTATTTTAAAGTTAAATAGCATCGAAAAACTGTTCTCAAGTTATATTTATAAATTTTTAGATAAAAAGTATAACATTAGTATTTATAATAAAATATTTATTTGAATTTTAGAACATACTTCAAATCAATATAATATCTCAAATTACGAAATAATAGTTTTATCAATAAAAATAACTTTATGGTTAAATCATCCGAATAATAAAGAGCTTATGATCGCTATTGTTTCACTAGATAATCAAAAAGATTTTTATGAATTAGTCAAAAAAATTTATTGCACTGAAGAATTAAAACTATTTACAATTAGTAATTATTCAAGTAATAATTTTAGTGAGGATATTGATTTGTTTATTGAACATTTAAATAAACAAATAAAGAAGTTATTTAAAAGTAATATGTATTTAAATCAAGACATTCAAAAACGAATAAAAGATCACATAAAATCTAATCTTGATTCTACTAATATTGATGAAATAATACTAGCTGAATATAATAGAAATTTAAGTCAATATATTAATTCTTATAATGATTTATGAAAAGTAATAAAAGATTGTGTTGCTAAGTTTTTTAACAATAGTAAAGTATTGAAACTGATTCAGTATGAAATTTTTATTCATATATTAGTATGATTCGATACTTATATTTATGAACTTGATATTAATATTTTAACAATTTGTATTGGCGGTATGGGTCAAAGTGCTATGATAAAAAATCATTTAGCATCTATGTATCGTAACGCAAAAATTGAAAATGCAGCTTTTTCAAATATTAACAAACAAGTTTTAAAAAGGTATGACATTATTATTTCTGCAGTTGATTTAAGTGAATTTAAAATTGAGAACTATATTTTAATGCCTTTAATATTAATTTTAAAAAGTAAAAATGAGATTCATAAAGTTATAACAGAAACGATTTATAAAAATTTAATAGGAGGAAAAATGCAAAATCAAATTTTAAAAAAAGAAAATATATTAATTAATCAAAAAGCAAAAGATAAACATGAAGCTATATTACAATGTGGCCAGTTACTTAAAAGTCAAGGCTATATAGAAGATGATTATATAAGCTCAATGATAGAAAGAGAAAAGAAGTTTTCTGTATACATAGGTAACTATTTAGCAATTCCGCATGGACTCGATGAAAAGGGCGTTATTAAAGACGGAATTGTAGTTATACATTATAAAGAACCTATTGACTATGATTCTAATCCTGTTAACTTTTTTATAGGAATCGCTGCAAAAAGTAATAATCATATTGACATTTTATCAAATATAGCAGAAAAAATGATGGAACTTGACTTTGTAGAAGAATTGATACAAAACCCATCAGAAGAAAGAATATTAGAGGAGTTTAATTTCTAATGAATGTAGTGCACTTTGGAGCAGGAAATATCGGAAGAGGATTTATAGCTCCGATCCTAATTGATAGTAACCAAATAAAAGATTTTTACTTTGTAGATAGTAATAAACAGCTGATTGATAGCTTAAAAAAGAATGCACAATATAAAGTAATTGAGTTAAATGAAGAAAGTAAAACAAAAGTATATAAAAATTTTAAAGCTTTAAGCTCAAGTGAAATTGATTTGATTGATAAAAAAATAGTAAGTATCATAACAACATCAATTTCATCGACTAACTTAAAATATATTAAAGATAGTGTAATTAGCATAATTAAAGCAAAAGAAGCCATAAATCAAACTTTAATAATAATGTGTTGTGAAAATGGAGAAAAAGTCTCTAGTTATTTTGCTCAAATTATTAAGCAAGAATATAAATATGATAATGATTTAATAAAATTTATAGATGTTATGGTTGATAGAATAGTGCCAAATGAGAAAGTCTTATCTTTAGACGTTAAAGTAGAACCTTACTTTTCTTGAGTAGTCGATAATAAAAACTGACCTGAAAATATCAGTAAAATTAAAGGTATGACTTTTACAAATAATATAGATGCCGATATTTGTAAAAAGGTTTGAATGTTGAACGGAACACACGCTTCTCTCGCTTGAAAAGAATGGCAACTTTCTAAATTTAACAATCCAATAATAGTTAATGTATTAAATTCTAAAGATAAAAATGAACTAAATGATTTTTTGAATAATTATTTAAAAGAGATTTCTAATGTCATTGAAGTTGTTTTTAACTATGATAAAAAAGAATTAGAAAGTTTTGTTGAAGCTGTAAAAAAAAGATTTAAAAACCCTTTTATTAAAGATGAATTTGTAAGAGTTGCTAGAAATACTATAAAAAAAATACAACTAGATGAAAGAATAATAAAACCTTTATTATTGGGAATTGACAATAATCTTGAAGTAAAATTTATAAAACAATCTTTAAGAAATGCATTATCTTACAATAACAAAGAAGATGAAGATGGTTTGAAAATACAAGATTTTTTAGATAAAAATTATACATTACAAGATATTGCAAAAGAGCTTATTGAAAACGTTAATGCAGATATTATAGAAAAAATATTATAAAAAAATAAAAGTGCGTAGCACTTTTATTTTTTTGTGGTTAAGGTAATTAATTATTAACTTAAAGTTTATCCTTATCACTGAAAGTTTATTCAAATAAACAAAATTTTAATATTTAATTACTTTTAAATATGACGTTATTTAATAGTTCTTTAACCACTTTAAATATAGTAATTTATTACTGATTAGTTGTCAAACTCATAATTTATTTTATATAAAATAAGTCCTTCAGGATTTGCCATATAGGGTAGTTTTTCTAACTTTAAATCTAAAACGTTTTTTATAATTTCTAAAGTTGTTTTACCACAAGCATAAGCTAGACAAGCACCAACTATAGATCTAATTTGATACCTTATAAAACCTTTAGCTTTAAAAATTATAATAATATCGTCATTTTCTTGTTTTACAGATATTGAATCTATTTTTCTTATTGTATTTATAAGTTCTAGTTCTTTTCCTTTTAAACCTGAGAAGTTTTTAAAATTATGTTCCCCTATAAATAAGTTTAAAGCTTGATCTAATTTTTTTAAATCATAATTTAGGTTTGAAAAAAATCAATAACGATTTAAAAATACGTTTTTAGGTTTTAAGCTAATTTGATAATGATAAACTTTTTTAACACAATTTCTAACTCTAAAATTTTTTTCTATTTGAATTGCTTCTTTTATTTTTATCCCAAGAGGTAGAGCTTTATTTAAAGCATTTAAAAAACCTGATATGTTTGGCTTAAAATTAAGCTCAATTCAGGCTTTTTGGTCTTTTGCGTGAACACCAGAGTCTGTTTTTGAAGCTCCAACCACTCTAAATACTGAATTTCTAGCAACAACACTAATAGCTGTTTCTATCTCACCTTGTATTGTAGATTGATTTTTTTGTTTTGCTCAACCACAAAAATCTGTTCCATCATACTCAATTGTAAATAAATAATAATACATTATAAACTTAAAATGTCATCAACTCTTGGGATTTTAATTTGGCTTAATTGATCAATATATGGGTAGCAAAATAAAGTAATAGCAATTGTTAAATAGATCAAGAAAATAAATCAATCAAAAATTCTAAATTTTACTTGTCTATATCTAGTTCTTCTTGCATGAGGATCATAACCTCTTGAGTCCATTGCATAAGCTAAATCTTCTGCTTTTTGAAATGATGAAACTAATAACGGAATAATTAGTGAAGTTGTTCCTTTAACCTTATCAGCAATATTTCCGTTTTTAAAGTCAATACCCCTTGAAGACTGAGCCTTCATAATTCTTCCTGCTTCATCAATTAAAGTTGGTATCATTCTTAGTGCAATTGATATAATTGTTGAAAATATATAAACAGGAATACCTATTAATTTTAAAGGTCATAATAAATCTTCAATTGCTAATGTCAATTCTAAAGGTTGTGTTGTTCCTGTTAATATTGTTGTTAAAGTTATCATTAAAAATATTCTTATTGTCATATAAATTGCACGATAAGCAGCTTTTTCAGAAAATCAAAAGAATTTAAAATTAAATATATATCCAAACTCTTTTGTAGAAGTATATCTTGCACCTTGGTCTGCAACTTTTACCCATTCAAACTCATCAGGATGAGTTGGTTTTAACATAAAAATATTTAATAAAATTAGCATGAAGAATATAAACATAATTGGGGTAAATAATTTGAAAAGCATTCTAAAGCTTAATTTACTCACAGAATACATTAAAATAATTCCAGTTCCAATAAGAACAAAACCAGTAAATCCAATAGGAAAAAACACAGCCGCTATTAATAAAATAATCATTAACAATTTAACTCTTGGGTCCATTTTGTGAATCACAGAGTTATATGGCATATATCTACCAAAAACCATTCTCATAATATATTTCCTACTTTCTTTCTTTTGCAGCTTTAATAGCTGTTGCTAATTGTTCAACTGTTCTAAAATTATGTTTTGTAATATCAATACCTTTTTCTTTTAATTTATATGCTAGTTTGTATAATTTTGGTGGTTCTATTTCAATAGTTCTCAATAACTCAAAATTTGAAAAAATCTCAAATGGGTTTCCTACCGAAATAACTCTACCTTTATGCATAACTATTACTTCGTCAGCAATTTGTAGAACGTGATCCATATTATGAGTTACAATAATTATTCTTTTGTTTTTTTCTCTATTTAAGTTATAAAACAACTTCATAAAATCTTCTTCACCTTGAGGATCTAAACCACCAGTTGGTTCATCTAACACTAATGTGTCCCCATCCATTGCTACAATTCCGGCAATTGCTACCCTACGCTTTTGTCCTCCAGATAAGTCAAAGGGACTTCTTTTTGCATAATCTTCAGGTAAATCAACCATTCTTAAAAGTTCTGGTACTCTTTTAAGAGTAGCTTCTTTTTCTGCCCCTAAGTTAATTGGTCCAAACGAAATATCTTTTTCGATTGTGTCTTGAAATAATTGATACTCAGGGAATTGAAATACTAAACCAATTTCTCTACGTAAGTCTTTAACTTCTTTAATTTTTTTTGTAGCTGCATACAATGAATAATTTCCAATAATAGTTCTTCCAGTTTCTGATATCATTAAGCCATTAGTTAATTGAATTAGTGTTGATTTACCACTTCCAGTCATACCAATTACAGCTGTTATTTTACCTTTCTTAATAGTTATATCAGTACCATCTAGTGCTCTAAATTCAAAAGGAGAGCCTTTTGAGTAAGTGTATGAGACGTTTTCAAAAACAATATCACCGTCAAAATCAAATGTTGGTTGTTTTGCTTTTTTAATTAATTTATTGTAATGTTTTTCTACTGATTTAGTTTTATCAACACCATCATATCATTCATTAATTTTTTTTATTCTTTCATCAATATTTTTTAATGATTCTTTTTTAACTTCTAAAAACTCTTTTTTATAGTTTTTTTGGTTTGCTCTATCATTTTTAATTAATTTAGATATTTCGCGGTGTCTTTTTTTTCTTTTTTTATTTTCTTTTTTTTGATGCAAAGCAAGTTCTTTTAAATGTTCTCTATATTTTGCAAGAGCTACTTTTTTTTCTACTATTAATTGTGCTTTTTGCTCTTCGTTTAAATTTTTTAGTTTTGACATATCTTTTCCACCAACTCTTCTAAACTATTGCTGTGTTCTAAATCAATACCAACATTTTTAAGCGCTTCTTCAACTTGCGCAACAAAAGGAATATCTAAGTGAATTGATCTTAAGAAGTTTTTATCAACTAAAATTTCTTTTGGTGTACCATATTTAACTAATTCACCTTTATTCATAACTAAGACTTTGTCTGCATTTAAAATTTCGTCCATATCATGAGTTATTGAAAAAATAGTTTTCTCTCTAGTATTTTTTAACTCAACCATGATATTTTTTACTTCTGTTTTACCTTTTGGATCTAGCATACTTGTTGCTTCATCAAAAATTAAAATATCAGGAGATAAAGCAAGTGCAGAAGCAATTGCAACACGTTGCTTTTGACCACCAGATAACATTAATGGTTCATGATCTAGAAAGTCATGCATATTTACCTTTTTAGCTGCTTTTTCAATAATGTCAGCCATTTTTGAGGGTGCTATTCTTCTATTTTCTAAACCAAAAGCAATATCATCTCTAACAGTTGAACCAATAAATTGATTATCTGGATTTTGAAATACTATTCCCAAGAACTTTCTAGCGATATTTATATTGCTAGAAGTTACCCTATTCCCATAAATTTCAATCGAACCAACAGTTGGTCTTAGAACTCCGATTATAATTTTAGATAGTGTAGATTTACCACTACCATTGTGACCAATTATTGCAACATACTCACCATGTTTAACTTCAACACTTACTCCATTAACTGCAAATGGATGATTTGGATTATATTTAAACTTAATATTGTTTAACTTTAGAGCAACATCGCTTAATCTTGAAAGTTCTCCACCATGACCTCTATCTTTCATAGCTATTTTTGATTCTTTAAATAAAAACTGAGCTAACTTATAATCTTCATAAGCTTTTCAATATTCATCTTCTGATTTCTTAAAATTAGAAAGGGTCTTAGCAGCATATTTTAGATTTTCTATAAATTTTTGGTTGTTTACTTTTTCTTTAAATTCTACTTTAGTGTTTTTGTACTCTTCTTCATACCTTTTTACAACATCAATAGTAATTTCTCCTTTTGAGAACTTTGATTTTGCAATAATAACTTTTTGACTAGAACGAACTAATTTATCATTATATTCGTTTAGTAATAATTTAAAATCGTTCAAATCTTTTGTTGTAAGTAATTTTTGTTCTGACATATTAAATTAGTCCTTTCATAAACTTAAAATAAAAATGAATTTACTCATTATTTATATTTTATATAAAAAAACCTTTAAATTAAAGGAAATTTTAAATAGTTATATTAAATAATTAAATCATTTGCTAATATTATAAATAGTGAAAAAACTAAAATAAAAAATTTAAGTATTGAAATTTTAAGAATAATAATGGCATAACTTATTGTAATATATCATCACTATCCGAAAACGACGAAGTTGCACCTTTATTGCATATGAAAATATTAGGACCTTTATTAATAATACACACATTAATCTTTATACTAATAACAGGTTATTTGAAGTTAGTCAAAAAAAATAATAACAGTACGTTATTAATAATTTTTTTTGCAAATATATTAA
The DNA here is from genome assembly GCF_004379335.1 of Spiroplasma gladiatoris. NCBI lineage: Bacteria > Bacillati > Mycoplasmatota > Mollicutes > Entomoplasmatales > Spiroplasmataceae > Spiroplasma > Spiroplasma gladiatoris. Next base: position 1,055,750 of record NZ_CP038013.1, read on the forward strand.
ATTTTAATTTATTAAACAAAATTCAAAAAGTTACAAGTGATAATGTTGATTATAAAACATGATCTTAGCAAGGAGAGATTGGTAATATATTTGAGCTTTGGTGGTGCTCAATTTTGTGTCACCAATTTTAAACAAAATAGTTAAAAGTTTTAATAAAAACTATTTATTAGTAATTCTATTCATATTTTTTTAATAGCACAATATACTAGTAATTTTTCTTTTGGCCAAAAGTTCAGTATATCAAATTTAATTGTTATGATTATATTTTAAATGATTGATGGGATAATTAAATTATCGCCTAAAATACTCAAGAGGTTTTTTATTAGTAGGATTAACAATCTTAGTGCATTTAGCTTTATTATCATATTTTATTTCTATAGGATATGTTTCTTCTATAATGTTTAAAATTAAACTACATCATTAGTTTTAGCAATATTGATTTTTGTTTTTATATTTTTTTAAAACCAAGAAGTAATAAAATTACAAGTTATCTTGTTCGAGTGCGGTTTATGCCTACTTATATCATTATTTAATGCAAATTTTAAATGGTTAGTTTGTTGAACCATATTTATTTGAATTAATTACTGAACAAACTTTGAAGTACCGGTTTTTGCTATGATTAATGTAATTTCTTCGATCTCACTGGTTTAATTGTTTCTAAACCATTTCAATTTTTAACCAAAAAGATTAATAAGAATAAATATTTTCAAAAAATATTATGTATAAAATTAAATAAATAAAAAACCGGTCTAGATTATGATTCTAGACCGGTTTTTTTTATAAATATTAAACTAATTCAATAATACACATTGGAGCATTATCTCCACGACGATTATCTAATTTTAATATTCTTGTATATCCACCATTTCTTGATTTAAATCTTTTTGCAAGAGTGGTAAATAGTTTTTGCAAAGCAGTTTCTTTTTCGCTTGCATTGATGTGTCTTAGTCATGCAGAAGCTTGTCTTCTAGCGTGTAAGTCGCCACGTTTTGCAAGTGTAATCATACTATCAAAGTGCTTTCTTAACTCTTTAGCTCTAGTTTCAGTTATTTCTAACTTTTCTGAAATAATTAGTTCAGTAGTTAAGTTTCTCATTAAAGCGACTCTTCAAGCAGTGTTTTTTCCTTGTTTTTGAATGTATGACATACATTAACACCTCTTTCTAGTCTTGTTTAAAAGTTAATCCTAATTGAACAACTTTATCTTTTATTTCTTTTAATGATTTTCTACCCAAGTTTCTAATTTCTTGAATATCATCCTCACTACGTGAAACTAAATCACGTAGAGTATTTATATTTGCTCTTTTTAAACAGTTTAAACTTCTTTGAGTGAAGTCTAAATCTTCAATTAATTTGTCTAATTCTTTTTCATCTTCTTCGCTTGTTACACCAATTACATTTAAATCGTTAATCTCTTCATTTAGATTTACAAAGAAGTTTAGATGTTCTACTAATATTTTTGAAGCAGTAGCAACAGCATCACTAGCAGATAATGTACCATCAGTTTTAACTTTTAAGATTAACTTTTCTAAATCTACTGATTTACCAATTTTTGTTGCATCTACATCATAAGCAACTGAAATAATTGGTGAATAATTTGAATCAATAGTAATTGAATCTACTGTTAGTTTTTCTTTTTTATTATCTTTAAACGATCTATAACCTCTTGAGTTTTTAGCAAATAATGTTAAGTCTAACTCTCCGCCATCTGCAATGTTACAAATAACTAAGTCTTTATTAACAATTTCTACTCCAGTTGGTAATGGAAAATCTCCTGCTTTTACAGCTCCAACCGTTGAGGTTTTAATTGTAATTTCTACAACTTCATCTAATCCAAACATTTTTGGATCGATTCTTAAAGCTAATTGTTTTAAATTAAGTATGATTCTACTTACATTTTCTACAATACCTTCAATTGATGTAAACTCGTGAGCAGCTCCTTTAATTTTGATTGCATAAACTGCTGCTCCTGGTGTTGAACTTAAAAGAGTTCTTCTAATTGCATTACCTAAGGTAATACCAAATCCTCTCTCTAAAGGTTCAACTTTAAATTCCCCATAATTTTTGTTATTTTCTTCTTTTAATAAAGTAAATTCTGGTCTAGCGAATTGTTTCATTTATCTATCCTCTTGGGCGTTTTCTAGGACGCACACCATTATGAGGTATTGGTGTTGTGTCATTAATTGAAGTTATTTCTAATCCGATACCTTGTAAACTTCTTACAGCAGCATCTCTTCCTGGACCTGGACCTTTAACTTCTACTTGAATAGTTTTAACTCCATTTTCCATTGCTCCCTTACCGGCAGCTTCTGCAATCATTTGTGCAGCATACGGTGTTGATTTTTTTCCACCTTTGAACCCTAGGGCTCCGGCGCTTGATCAAGATAAAACATTACCTTTTTCATCAGAAACAGTTACAATTGTGTTATTGAAAGTCGCATGAATGTGAGCTATACCTTTTGCAATATTTTTTTTAACTTTTTTACGGTTATTATTTTGTTTATGGTTTGCCATTATTTTCTAAACTCTCCTAACTATTTTTTCTTGTTAGCTACAGTTTTTCTAGGACCTTTTCTAGTACGTGCATTTTGTTTTGTTGATTGTCCACGTACTGGTAGTCCTTTTCTGTGTCTCATTCCTCTGTAACTTCCAATTTCCATTAAACGTTTAATGTTTAATGCTGTTTCTCTTCTTAAATCTCCTTCAGTTTTAAATTTTGCAATTTGCTGTGAAATTGATTTTTGTTGTTCTTCTGTTAAATCTCTAACTCTAACGTCTTCACTAACTTTAGATGCCTCTAAGATTTTTTGTGATGTTGTTAAACCAATACCATAAATGTAAGTAAGAGCGATAACTACTCTTTTTTCATTAGGTATTTCTACCCCATTTATACGAGCCATATCTCTTTTCCTTTCTAAATTAATTTAAATTGTTAATTGTCTTTTATTAAAATTAACCTTGACGTTGTTTATGTTTTGGTTGTTCACAAATAATCATTACACGGCCTTTACGTCTAATTACACGACATTTGTCGCATATTTTTTTGACAGATGATCTTACTTTCATCTTTTAAACCTCCTGATTTTTGTATATTTAATTTTGTTATAATTACTTATTTACTGTTTTTAAAACGGTATGTAATTCTTCCACGCGTAGGGTCATAAGGTGAAATTGCCACAGTTACTTTATCACCTGGTAAGATGCGAATGTAATTCATACGGATTTTACCAGACACGTGGGCATCAATAACTATTTCATTTTCTAATTTCACCTTAAATGTAGCATTTGGCAACACTTCAAGCACTATACCGTCAACTTCTAAATAATCTTCTTTTGCCATATTTTAGTTGTCCTCCTTTGGTTTATATAATGTTAATATTTCTGGATCTCCATTTGTAACCAAAATAGTGTGCTCAAAATGAGCTGCCATACTATTGTCTTTTGATGATACTGTTCAACCATCTTTACTAACAACGGTATTGTTTGTTCCAATTTGTACCATTGGTTCAATACAAATTGCCATACCTTCAATTAGACGCATGCCTGTATCTTTTATTCCTGTATTAGGAACAAAAGGGTCTTCATGCATTTCTAATCCAATTCCGTGTCCTGAGTAATCTTTTGGCAATTGAAAACCAAATTCTTCAATATAATTTTGAACAGTAGAAGAAATGGTTCCGATGCGCACACCGGCTCTTACCTGTTCAATCGCCAAGTAAAGTGACTTTTCAGTCACTTCAACTAATTTGTTATTTACTTTGTTACTTGATTCTCCACAAATTTTTGTAAAGGCAGAATCTGCATGATAGCCTTCGTAGATACACCCTGCATCAATTGACACAATGTCTCCATCCACTAAAATACGATCATTTGGAATTCCATGAATAAGTTGCTCATTAATTGATATACATATATGAGCAGGATAATCATAATAACCTTTAAAGTTGCTTTGACATCCTTTACTTTCGATAAACTCAATAAAAAATTTATCTAATTCTAAACAATTAACTCCAGGATTAATCATTTTTTTTAATTTATATAGAGCTTCTCCTAATACTTGCCCTGCAATTCTCATTTTATTAGCTTGTTCACTATTTTTAATAGTTATTGCCATTACAAACCTAATTCTTTTAAAATTGCAGTATGAAACTCTTTAGGTGTTTTATTATTACCATCAACTTTAATTAATTTATTTTGTTGTAAATAAAAATCTATTAAAGGCTTGGTTTGATCATTATAAACTTGTAGTCTAACTTTAATTTTGTCTTCTTGATCATCTGGTCTTGTTATTAATTTACCATAATCAAAGTCACAAACTCCATCATTTAATGGTTTACGATTCACAATATGATAACTTCTTTTACAAATTTCACAAACCAATCTTCCAGTTAGTCTATTTAATAAAATACTGTCATTTACATCAATATAAATAACATGATCAATTTTTTTGTTTACTTCTAATAGCATTTTATCTAGTTCAATTGCTTGATCTAAAGTTCTAGGATATCCATCAAAAATTAAATTAGAGTTTTTTGTTTTTAAATATTCTTTAACCATACCATTAGTAATATTGTCTGGAACATATAAACCTTGTTCCATGAAATTTTTTGCTTCTAAACCTAATTGGGTTTTATTAGCTATATTTGATCTAAACAGATCTCCTGTTGATAGTTGAGTAAAACCATTTTGTTCACATAAAAGTTCAGATTCAGTACCTTTCCCGCTTCCAGGCGCACCGATTAATAAAATATTCATAAATATAGTTTTACCTTTCTTATCAAATGTGTGTGTTTAAATTTTCATCTGCAAACTTTTCAGATTTTTTATCAATAAATGATTGTTGAATTAATCTACCTTTTAATTGTTGAGTAGTTTGAATTGCAACAGAAATAATAATAATTAATCCTGTCCCCCCAATAGCCAATGAACTTGGTAGAGAGGTTAATTTACTAATAATATAAGGTAAAACAGCAATTCCTGCAAGGAAAGTTGCTCCAATTACACTTAATCGATTAATTGTTGCAGCTAAGAATTTCTCTGTATCTTTTCCTGGTTTAATTCCAGGAATAAATGTTCCAGATTTTTTAAAGTTTTCTGCAATTTTTTCAGGATTTATTTGTACTTGTGCATACAAGAATGTAAATAATAAAGTCATTACTCCATATATTCCAATTCCTCATCAAGTTCCAAATGATAGATAGTCTTGTGTGAATTTATAAAATCCACTATCTTGACCTACAATTTGTGCAATTGTAATTGGAGTTGAAATAATAGCTGATGCAAAAATAACAGGTATAACTCCAGCATTATTTAGTTTTAATGGTAAATATGGGGTGTGGTCTTTGGTATCGACGAGACCCGAACCGGTTTGCTGGATAGGTACTTTTCTTTCGGCTTCATTCATTAAAACAACAATAAAGATAACAAAAACATAGGCCGATACATAAATTGCGAATTTTAAAATCCCATCAAATAGTATTGAAGGATCATCTCCAGTTTTAATTCAGAAACTAAAAGTTTTTATAAAGTTATTTGGCATGTTAGATACAATACCTGTAAAAATTATTATAGAAACACCATTACCAATACCTCTAATTGTTATTTGGTCAGCAATTCATAACATTAAGAAAGTTCCCGCTAACATAACTAGTGGAACTAAAATGTAATAGAATCATGCTGGACCTTGTCCATCTGCACCAGTTGATCATTTTGCTGTGATCAATTGAGTGTTTTGAGAAGTTAAAGTAAAGATTGTTGCAACAGATTGCATAACTGCAAAAGGAATTGTTAAAACTTTTGTTAATCTATCAAGTTTTCTTCTTCCTCTTTCTCCTGATTTATTTCATCTTGTTAAAACAGGAATAACATCTGTTGAAAGTAGTTGAACAATAATTGAAGCTGTAATATAAGGAGATACTCCTAAAGCTAGAATAGAAAATTGACCAATTGAACCCCCTCCAAGAGTAGACAATAATTGGAAAAATTCTTGACCACTAACTGCATCACTAAAACCTGAATTAATTTGAATTCCAGGAACTGTTAATAGTGAACCTAATCTAATTAAGATAAGTACTATTAAAGTAAAAACGATTCGTTTTACAAGATCTTTGTTTCTAACAAAGAAATTCCCTTTAGCGAATTCGTTTTTATATTTAGTTTTTTTAACAGCTTTTTGAGCTTTTTTACTTGCTCTTGACATTTTTGTTGCCAAACTAAATCACCTCTATTGATCCCCCAACAGCTTCAATTGCTGTTTGGGCATTTTTTGATACTTTATTAACTTTAATTTTTACTGCTTTTGTAATTTTACCATTTCCAAGCACTTTTACTAAAGTTTTTTCAGATTTTATGAATTTTTTTTCTATTAAAGTTTTATGATTAACTTCACTTAATCCTAATTGTTCAATAGTATCTAAATTTAAGATTACAAATTCTTTTCTATTTAAACTTGTAAATCCAATTTTTGGTAATCTTCTAAATAAAGGAGTTTGTCCTCCTTCAAATCCAGGTCTTACCCCACCTCCAGAACGAGAGTTTTGTCCTTTATGACCTCTAGTGGAAGTTTTACCTTTTCCTGAAGCCATACCACGACCAACACGAGTTGAGCTTTTTTTGCTACCTGGTGTACTTTGTAATTCATGTAATTTCATAAACTAATTCCTCCTATTAAGCTTTTTTAGCTTCAACTTTCTTTTCTGTTGATAACACTGTCCCTCTTAATCTTGCGATTTGTTCTGCAGTTTGCATTTCTTTTAAACCTTCTAATGTAGCTCTAATCATATTAATTGGTGTATTTGATCCTAATGATTTTGTATAAACGTCTGAAATTCCTGCTAATTCAATAACTGCACGTGCTGGTCCCCCAGCAATAACACCAGTACCTTTTTTAGCTGGTTTAATTAGAACTCTACCTGCTCCAAAGTGACCAATAACATCATGAGGAACAGTTGTACCTGTAATTGGAACTCTTACTAGTGATTTTCTAGCTTCTTTGATTGCTTTTTTAATTGCATCAGGAACTTCGTTTGCTTTTCCTGTTCCTAGTCCAACTCTTCCTTTTTTATCCCCAATAACAACAATTGCTGCGAATCTAAATCTTCTTCCCCCTTTTGTAACTTTTGTAACACGATTAATTGTTACAACTTGTTCTTCAAAAGGATTGTCTTCTTTATTTCTTCCAAATCTTCCTCCGTTATCGCGACGAGGACGGTCTTTGTTAAATTCACGTTTTGCATTTGGTGCACCATTTTGTGTTCTTGGAGTGTTATTGTTTTTTACTTCCTCAGGGTTAGATGGTTTGTTTTCTTGTACTAATTTTTCAGCAACTGCTTGATCAGTACTTACTTTTTTATCTTCTGCCATTTACTTAGTTCTCCTTTAATTAGAATTTCATTCCGTTATCTTTTGCAGCTTGTGCAAACGCTTTTACTTTACCATGGAATAAATACCCTCCACGATCAAATACTACATTACTGATTTTTTTAGCTTTAGCTTTTTCAGCTATATCTTTACCAACTGCTATTGCAGTTTCAATATTATTAGGTTTATTTAATTTAATTGATGATGATTCTACTAAGGTAACTCCTTTAGTATCGTCAATTATTTGCGCATAAAAGTATGAGTTAGATTTAAATACATTAAGTCTTGGTCTTTCACTAGTTCCAGATACTTTATTTCTTACCCTATAGTGTCTTCTTTTTCTTGCTTCTGCTTTAGTGTACTTCATATTTATTTCTCCCTAGCAACAGCCTATTTACCAGCTGCTTTACCTTCTTTTCTAATGATTTTTTCACCTTTGTATTTAATTCCTTTACCTTTATATGGTTCAGGTCTTCTATATCCTCTAATGTGCGCAGCTACTTGTCCTACTAATTGTTTACATATTCCTGTAATTTTAATTTCAGTAGGTTTTGGAATTTCTACACTTATTCCTTCTGGAATACTATATTCTACAGGGTGTGAATATCCCAATGATAAGTTGATTTTGTTTCCTGCTAATGCAGCACGATATCCAACCCCAACGATTTCTAATTGTTTTACAAATCCTTCGTGAACTCCTGTTAACATTCCTTCTAACAATGAGTTTGTTGTTCCGTGTAATTGTTTTGTGTGTTTAAGTTCATTTTTACGAATTGTTTTTAATTCGTTTCCTTCAACAACAATTTCAATTAGTGGAGAAAACTTTTGAGTTAATTCTCCTTTTGATCCTTTTATAGTTACAACATTGTTTTCGTTTTTAACTTCTACTCCAGCAGGGATAGTTAATATTCTGTTTCCTATACGTGACATATTTCTATTCCTTTCCTATCAAACAAATGCAAGAACCTCTCCTCCAGAATTATTCTGGCGAGCTTCTTTATCTGTCATGATTCCATTTGAAGTAGATACAATAGCAATTCCTAAGCCGTTAAGTACATTTGGGATTTTGTTAGCATTTAAATAAACTCTTAATCCTGGTTTTGAAATTCTTTTTAACCCTTTAATAACTCTAAATTTACCTTTGTATTTTAAACTTATTGTGATTTCTTTTTTAAAGTCTTCTGAAACTTTGAAGTCTTCAATGAATCCTTCTCTTTTTAAGATATTTGCTATTTCTAGTTTGATTTTACTTCCAGGAATAACCACTTCTTTGTGGTATCTTTGGTTAGCATTTCTAATTCTAGTAAGCATATCTGCAATTACATCTGTTGTCATATTTCTCTAATTCCTTTCACTATCATGAAGCCTTTTTAATACCAGGTATTTGTCCTTTGTATGCTAAATCTCTAAAGCACACACGACATAGGTTAAATTTTCTCAAAACAGCATGTGGTCTTCCACAGTTTCCACAACGAGTATATTCTCTTACTTTAAACTTCTGAACTTTAGCTTGTTTTACTTTTAATGATTTTTTTGCCATTATTCTTGTTCTCCCTACTTAACGAAAGGCATTCCAATTTTTTGGATTAATGAGAATGCATCGTCTCTATTTGTTGCTGTTGTAACGATTGTTATATTCATCCCACGAATTTTTTTAACTTTATCATAGTCAATTTCTGGGAATATAATTTGTTCTTTAATACCTAATGAATAATTACCTTGTTTATCAAAACTGTTTTTTGGTACACCTCTAAAGTCACGAACACGTGGTAGTGCAACAGAAATCAATCTATCTAAAAATTCATACATTTTTTGACCTCTTAAAGTAACTTTTGCTCCAATTGACATACCTTCACGTAATTTGAATACAGCCAATGATTTTTTAGCTTTAGTTATTAAGGGTTTTTGTCCTGTAATCAAAGTTAGTTCTGCAACTGCATCATCTAATTTTTTAGAATCTGAAACTGCATCTCCTACTCCTTGGTTAACAACGATTTTTACTATTTTTGGAACTTGCATTACTGATTTATATTGTTTTTCTTTAAACAATTCTGGGACTATTTTTTCTTTGTAAAGTTTTTCTAATCTATTAAGATTTGCTTTTTTTGCCATAATAAACTATTTCCTTTTCCTATTTAAGCTCCGCTTTTGATTTAACGGCTACTCTAACTTTTTTCCCATCAGTAATTTTGTAAGCAACTCTAGATCCATTTCCTTTATTTTTTGGATCTTGTACTGCTACATTTGAAATATCTACAGATACTGGAATTTGACGAATCCCACCTTCTTGATCTGTTTGACTAGGTTTGAAGTGTTTAGTTCCTGTAACTCCTTCAACTCAAACTCTTGTTTTATCTTTTGATAATCTAGTTACTGGTCCAATAGTTCCTTTGTGATTACCTGAAATAACTTTTACTACATCACCTTTTAAAATTTTAGATTTAGTCATAAATTACCTCCTATAACACTTCTGGAGCTAATGATGCGATTTTTGCAAATCCTGCATCCTTAACTTCTCTTGCGATTGGACCAAATATACGCGTACCTCTTGGAGATTTGTCATCTTTTACAATAACAGCTGCGTTTTCTGAAAATTTAATATATGTACCATCAGATCTTCTTAACCCTCTTACAGTTCTTACGATTACAGCTTTAACAACTTGACCTTTTTTAACAACTCCACCTGGAGTTGCTGCTTTAACAGTAGCCACAACAATGTCACCAATATTTGTAAATTTTCTTACACTTCCACCTAAATTTCTAATTACTAAAATTTCTTTAGCTCCTGAGTTATCAGCGATTTTTAATCTTGATTCATTTTGTATCATTTCAATGTACCTTCCTTAATTAAATAACTGATTTTTCTATTACTCTTAATAATCTAAAGTTTTTAGTTTTACTTAAAGGACGTGTTTCCATGATTTCAACTTTGTCTCCCATTCCTGCGATTTCTTGTTCATCATGTGCTTTATATTTTTTAGAATATTTAACACGTTTCTTATAAGTTGGGTGGTTTTTGTAAGTTTCAACTAATACAGTGATAGTTTTGTTCATTTTATCTGAAACAACCTTACCAATGTATGTCTTTCTTATTTTTCTTTCCATGACTATTTAGCTCCTTTTGTTTTAGTTACTTTTTTTTCTGCTAATTTCTTGTTGGCTTCGTCAATTTGTTTTTTTGCTTCATCAGCATTTGAACCATAAGTATATGTTTTAACATCTTTTGGTTTTTTTGTTAATTTTAAGTCAATAGCTTCAATGTCTTCACCTTTAGCTATTTCAACTTTAATTTTTTTAGGTTTTACTTCTGCTAACGCAGCTTTACCTTTTCCTGTTGGTTTTGCTTCTCCAACTTCAACTTCAATTGTTTTTGCTTCACTAACTTTTGCTTTTTTTGTCGCAGTTGCTGGTTTACCAATTCCTACTGGTTTTGGTTCTTCAACTGATGTAGTTACAGATTTTTTAGTAGCTACTTTTGCTTTAGCAATTTTTAATTCAGTTTGAGCTTCTTCAACTTCAACTTTTGCAGTTTCTACTTTTGCTTTAGCTACTTTTGCTTTAGCTTTTGCAACTGGTTTTTCTTCTGAACTAACTTTTTCAACTTTTTGTTCAGCTTTTTCTAAATTAGCTTCTGCTTTTACTTCTTTTGCTTTAGCTTTTACTTCTTTTACAGCAGCTTTAGCTTCTTCTACAACTTCTTTTGGAGCATCAACTGCTTTTGCTACAGGTTTTTTAGCTTCTACTTCAACAACTTTTGTTTCGTTGCTATCAATTTGATTGTCAGCTGTTGCTGCTGCCATAGCTGCTTCAATAGCATTTTCATCAATATTTCCAGCACCATATTGTTCATTTTGAAGTTTTTCAATCATTTCTCTTTGTTTTGCTCTTACAGCTTTACCTGCTTTTTCAGCATTGTCAACTGCTTTTGCATAATCTGGTTTAACAACGATTTTTTCAACTGCTTCTCCAGCTCTTTTTCTTTCAGCTAATAATGTTTCAATACGTGCAATGTTTTTTCTTAATACGTTAATTTTGTGAGTTTGTTCTAAACTTCCTACTGCTGCTTGAAATTTTAAAGCAAATAACTCAGCTCTATGATCTTCATTTTGTTTTATTAAATCTTCAACTGATTTTGCTCTTAATTCCATAACAAGGTCTAGTACTTTAGACATTATTCATCACCTCTCTTAACGATTTTGCATCGAACTGGCAATTTGTGCATTGCTAAACGTAAAGCTTCGCGAGCTACTTCTTCAGAAACTCCAGCGATTTCGAACATAAATTGTCCTTGTTTTACAACTGCTACTCAATCTTCAGGTGATCCTTTTCCAGAACCCATACGTACCTCTAAAGGTTTTTTAGTAACGGCCATGTGTGGGAAAATTCTAATTCAAACTTTTCCAAAACGTTTCATATAACGTGTCATTGCAATACGTGCAGCTTCAATTTGTCTTGTAGTAATTCAAGCTCCATCAAGTGACATTAATCCATATTCACCAAAGGCAATAAATTTACCACCTTTTGCTTTTCCTTCGTAACTCACTCTATGTGGACGACGGAATTTAACTCTTTTAGGCATTAACATAATTATCTAGTCCCCCTTACTGGTGGTTTTCTATCAAATTTTTTATCCGCAATAACTTTGTCATTATTAACATGTTGTCCTGGTTTTCCAAGAATTTCTCCATGATTGATTCAAACTTTGACTCCAATTTGTCCATAAGTTGTTCTTGCTTCATATAAAGCATAATCAATATCACTTCTTAAAGTTGATAATGGAACTGAACCTTCTAAATATCCTTCAGTTCTTGCCATTTCAACTCCACCAAGTCTTCCTGAAACACTAGTTTTAATTCCTTTTGCTCCAGCTTTTAATGCTTTTCTAATTGCTAGTTTTTGTACAGTTCTAAATGAAGCACGATTTGTAATTTGTTCTCCAATAAATTGAGCAACTAATCTTGCATCAACATCTGGATTTTTAATTTCTATTACATTTACTTTCACTGCTGCTTTTTTATCTTTAATTGTTTTTCTAACAGTTAAAATAATGTTTTCGATGTTTTTGTTTTCTTGACCTAGAACGATAGTTGGACGAGCAGTACGGATGATAAGAACAATTTCTTTTTGTGTTCTTTCGATTTCAACTTTAGAAACAGCTCCATTTTTTAATTGTTTTAAAACTGCTTTTCTAATTTTGATATCTTGATGTAATCATTTAACATATTCGCCTTTTTCTGCATATCATCTGTTATCTCATGTTCTGATGATACCAATACGCATTGCATTAGGTGATACTTTTTGTCCCATACTTCTATTCCTTCCTATCTTCCGTCACTTACAATAATAGTAATGTGACTTGTTCTTTTTAAAATTTCATATGCTCTTCCGTGAGCTCTTGGTCTAAAACGTTTTAATGTTGGTCCTTCGTTAACAAATATTGTTTTAACAAAAAGTTGGTCAGCTTCCATACCGTTGTTGTTAACTGCGTTAGCAACTGCTGAGTTTAATAATTTTAATACTGGTTCTGAAGATCTTTTATCTTGATTTTGTAATATTGCTACTGCTTCTGAGATTTTTTTTGTTCTGATTGAATCGGCTACTAGTCTAACTTTTCTTGGTGATATTCTAATCATTGATAATTTTGCTGTTGCTTCCATATTCTCTAATACTTCCTCTTAAAAAAAACTATCTTTTCTTTTTCTTGTCATCACCGTGTCCACCAAACTTACGTGTTGGTGAAAATTCTCCTAGTTTGTGGCCAACCATATCTTCAGTAACATAAACAGGAATAAATTCTTTACCGTTGTAAACTCCAAATGTGTGCCCTACAAATTGAGGAAAGATTGTTGATCTACGTGATCAAGTTTTAATATTTTCTTTTTTATCGCCCAACGCTTCAACTTTTTTTAATAAGTGATCATCTGCAAATGGACCTTTTTTAAGTGATCTAGACATATATTACTTTCCCTCCCTATTTACTTGCGTTTCTTCTTCTTACAATCAATTTGTTTGAAGCTTTTTTAGCATCACGAGTTTTTACACCAAGAGCTTTTTTACCTCATGGTGTTAATGGAGCTTTACGACCAATTGAAGCTCTTCCTTCTCCCCCTCCGTGAGGGTGATCAATTGGGTTCATAACCGAACCACGAACTGTTGGTCTAATTCCACGTCAACGATTTCTTCCTGCTTTTCCTCAGTTTACTAAGCTATATTCTTCATTTCCTACTTCTCCAATTGTTGCATAACAATTAGCAAGTATTTTTCTTACTTCTCCAGATCCAAGACGAACAATAACATATTTACCGTCATCTTCTTTTCCTAATATTTGAACTGAACTTCCTGCACTACGTGCGATTTGTCCTCCCTTACCTGGTTTTAATTCAACATTGTGAATTAAAGTTCCTTCTGGAATGTTTTTTAATGGTGCTGCATTACCGGTTTTGATATCTGCATGTTCACCAGCAATAATTTCTTGCCCTACTTTCATTCCTTTTGCAAATAATATGTAACGTTTTTCTCCGTCAATATAATTTACTAAACAAATGAATGCGTTTCTATTTGGATCATACTCAATAGTGGCAATTTTTCCTGAAATATCATATTTATTACGTTTAAAGTCAATAATACGATACTTTCTTTTGTGCCCCCCACCTTTGTGGCGAGTTGTAATTTGACCGTGATTATTTCTTCCACCTTTTTCATTAACTTTTGTAGTTAATGAAGCTTCAGGTTTTGAAGTAGTTAGAATACTATAATCTAAGCTTGTCATATTTCTGCGACCATTAGTCGTAGGCTTGTACTTCTTAATTGGCATAATTTTCTTCCTTTTCGCCTTTCTATAACTTATAATAATTTATACATTTTGTATTTTTCTATAAGTCTGATAAGATGTCTAATTTCTCTCCATCTTTTAATGTAATAATTGCTTTTTTATAGGCATTTGTTTTACCAACAAATCTTCCCATTCTTTTATCTTGTCCGTCATAGTTAGCAGTTCTTACTGATTTAACCTTAACTTGAAAGATTTCTTCAAAAGCTTTTTTGATTTGAACTTTATTAGCTCTTTTATCAACTACAAATGTGTATGCACCGTTTTGTTGTCCTGCATATGATTTTTCAGTTAATAAAGGTTTTTTAATAACTTCTGTTAAATGCATTATGCATACACCTCCTCGATACGTCCTACAGCATCTTCTGTAAGTACTAGTTTAGTTGCGTTTAATAAATCAAATATATTCATTTTTTGAAAATCCAAAGTTTTTACACCAGGAATGTTTCCTGCTGATTTGACAACTACTTCTTCGTGATCTTTTGTCACGATTAGTGTTTTTTGATTATCAATTTTTACATTTTTCATAACACTCAACATTTCTTTTGTTGATGGTTTTGAGAATGTGAATTTGTCTAAAATTACTAAGTTTTCTTCTTTAACTTTTAAACTTAAAGCACTTCTAATTGCAAGTTGTCTAACTTTTTTATTAACTGCTTTTTTATAGTTTATGTTTGGTGTTGGTCCGAATGCTATTCCTCCACCTCTTCATTGAGGTGCTCTAATTGAACCTTGACGTGCACGACCTGTACCTTTTTGTCTTCAAGGTTTACGTCCTCCACCTCTAACTTCTGCTCTAGTTTTTGTTTTTCTTGTTCCTTGTCTTAAAGCTGCTTGTTGCGAAACTACTGTATCAAATATTGCTTGTTGGTGTGGTTCAATCCCAAAGACTTTATCGCTTAAATCGATTTCTTTGATTGATGAACCTTTAACATCTAAAACTTGTGCTTTCATGTTAATTTACCTCCAATTATTCAGTTGGAGCAACTTCTTCACTAGAAGCTGCTTCTACTGTTTTACTATTTGCATTTCTCACAAGCAATTGCGCTGCAGTTGTTTCTTTAACACCCTTAGCATTTTCTCTAATTACAACAAAACCTTTTTTTGGTCCAGGAATTGAACCTTTAACTAGAACTAAATTTTTTTCACTATCAATTTTGATAATTTCTAAATTTTGAATTGTCACTTTTTCATGCCCCATGTGACCTGGCATTTTTTTTGATTTAAAGATTCTATTTATAATTGCACCCATTGATCCAACTCCACGGTGGTAACCTGAACCGTGACCCATTGGTCCTCTTGCGTAATTATGTCTTTTAATAGCTCCTGCAAATCCTTTTCCTTTTGAAACTCCTGTAACATCGACAAATTGACCAGCATTGAATACGTCTGTTACCTTGATTTCGGCACCCATTTCGTATCCGTTCATATCTCTGATTTCTTTAACGAAGCGCTTAGGTTCAGAATTTGCTTTTTTGAAAGCTCCCATTTCTGGTTTATTGATTAAGTTAGCTCTTTTATCAATAGTTCCTAGCTTTGTTGCAACATATCCGTCTTTTTCAACTGTTTTTACTTGTAAAACTTTGTTAGTTTCAACTTGAATAACAGTAACGGGAATAAGTGTTCCATGCTCACTAAAAACTTGTGTCATCTCTAACTTACGTCCTAAGATTCCTTTCATGTGATATTTCCTCCTGTGTTATTAATATAAAATGATAATCATGTATACTTTGTTAATTTCTATAATTTGATTTCGATGTTAACACCAGTTGGTAATTGAACTCTAGTTAATGAATCCATTGTTTTTGGTGTTGGTTCTACGATTTCAAGTATTCTTTTGTGTGTTCTCATTTCGAACTGCTCTCTACTGTCTTTGTATTTATGAGTAGCTCTTAATATTGTTATGATTTGTTTTTCTGTTGGTAATGGAATAGGTCCACGAACTTTAGCTCCAGTAGATTCAGCTGCTTCAATAATTTTAGCAATTGATTGATCAACAATAGCGTGATCGTAACCTTTTAATTTGATTTTGATTTTTTGTTGAGCCATATTGGTCTCCTCCTTACACATTGACAACCGATATTAGTGTGTTGTCTTATCTACACAAAATATACATGCCAAATTATTATTACACAAAGAATCAAACTTTGCAATAAATATTCAAAATCTTTTTAAAAGGTTAAAAAAATCACTATATTAATAGTGATTTTTGATTCATTTTAAAATATTATTATAGATTTATTACTTTTCGATTGTAGCACTAATTGTTAATTCTCCATCGCTTAAAATAAATTTTGAAGCAATCAGCGGAACCATTTGGTCATGAGAGTATAACTTATTTGATCCAGGTAGTATTACAACAGTATATTTATTATCTTTAAAGCTAACTCTTGTAAATTTAGTAAATTCATTAATATCAACTTTTGCTTTTAAATCAGCCTCTAATTTTTCATATATAGCTTTTTTAACTCCTATGTAGTTATTTTTATCACTTACATCTGTTGTTTTAGGTAAAACAAAACTATTTTTACCTTTTTTAACATAAGCTCTTGTATCTTCTGCAAATTTGATTGTAAATCCAACATTGCTTTCTTGGGCAAAGATACCATTTAAAACCGGTACACTTTTAACGTTAAAATTATTCATTGTTATATCACAATTAAATGCAATAGATGCTCCTGCGCTTACCATTACAGTAGCAAAAGCTTCTAATGCAGGATTTTTAGCTCCAATAGCTTCCATAATCAAAGCTGCAAAAGCAAACTTATTTTTACTAATTGTATCATCTGTTAATGTATCTTTTGCTTCTTTATTTATATAAATGTTATCGATATCCTTATTTGATAAAAGACCTGAAAATGATACATCTTTATTAAGAGATAATGTTGCGCTCCCTTTTGCATTTGAATTTTCTTTTGCTTTAATTGTAGCTAGCGCCCCAAGTCCTTGATTACCCATATTATCAACAGTAATATCAACATCGTTAGTTGTTAAACTAGTTCCATTCATTCCATTTAAAGAAAATAATACTGACTCTGCGTTTATTTTATAATCTAATTGTGGAACAGTTTCTTCGTCTGGATCTTTATCTTGACCTAATCATTCTGCATTAGTTCTATCATAAACTCCATCAACCATATACCCAGCTGGCATATTTTTATACTTTAAAGCACTTAAGTCTGTTTTTTCTCTAACAGAATAAGTATAAGTTACTTCAACATTTCCACTAAAACTTGTAGAGTCTGTTTTTGCTTTTAAAGTTGCTTTAGAAGTTGTTGGTGTACCTTCAAACACTATATCTGTTGAGCTTAGTCAATAATTTAAATTTTTTTCATTGATTGCTTTTACAATTTCATCAATAGTTGGCAAAGTACCAGATCCAGAAATTTTACCTAATTCTTTTACACTTAATTTACTTAAATCTGTTTTTTCATTTTTACACGCTACAACTGTTGAAGCAACAGCTCCAGTTAAAGATACCATTCCCATGGCAGCTAATAAACTAATTAATTTTTTCATTTTTCTTTTCTCCTATTGTCTTATAAGCTTGTAAAGGTTTATAAAACAATAGTTGGAGGAGTTGTTGCCTTTTTTTTGTTATTTAATTGAATTGAAAAATATTTTTTTATAATTGGTTCAAAATCTCTTTTTAAATGAAAAATGTAAAATTTAACATTTTGGTTAAATGTAAAATATATTTCTTCATATACTTCCACTAATTTGACATTTGAATCAAACAGATCATTTAAGTCAAATTCGATCAAAAATAATTCAATTTCTAGTTCTTCTCTAATTATTTTTCTTTTTTTAATTTCGTATTTATAAGTTATTAATAAAATATAAGCAATTAAAGTCAATAAGATAGAAAATGATGTAAAAAATATTAAAAATATTAAAAAATTATTATTTCAGTAACTTAAATTATTTTTTTGAACACCTATAAATATGCGATAAACTGCAATTGGTAAAAAAACTATTATAGTTTTTAAAAGTGAAGCTATTTTTTTAGACTTAATAAAGTTTTTAAGAATTTTTGTGTGTTTTGATTCAATATTTAAATTATCAATATATCTAGAATACTCAATAATTAGTGCAAATGAACTAAAAAATAAAAATAAAGCAAGTAAACCAAATGCAACTTTATCAAGAATTACATTGTAGTCAAAATTATTAGTAAATACATAAAAAAATGTATATCCAAAATATATGAATAAAGTAATTTTTAATATGTAACTAATTTTTAAAAGAATTTTCATAAACACTTCCTTTTTCTAATTATATTTAGTTTTTAAATTTTTTTTTGTTTTATAAACAAACTAAAAATATTTTTAATTTTATAAAAATTTTTTATAAAAAAATCTATCTTTTAATTGATAGATTTTTCAATATTGATATTGTATTTATTAATAATTTTTTCGATTTTTGCTTGTTTATTTTTACCATAATAGAATTTGCAAATTACAATATAACCATAAGTAGTATTTACATAAACTTTAAATCCGTTTTTTTGCTCTTTAATAAATCCTGAGAATTTTTCAAAATGTTTTGCATTTCATTTATTTTTTCAATATCTAACATGACGATTAACAAAGTAATTAGCTAAAGGTATAAAACTAAGTGCTATTATATTTGAAAATTCTAAATCACTAGCTCAATGGGTTCTTTGAAGAATTAATGACATTTGCATTGTTGGCAACAAGAAGCCGATTATCATATAAATGTAAAATATTTTATATCATTTTAAATTACGCTTTTTATTCGGACCAATAAAATAAAACATTATTGAAGTCATTCCACAAACTGAGGTTGTGTGACCTGATGGAAAATCTCTATTTCACCAGCCATTATTGTCTTTTTGATGGGCATTAAAATCAAACCAGTATTTAATGTTTCCAAAAAAATCGTTTGGTTTTCATCATGGAAAATAAGTTGCATTTTCTCTTCCATCAATTCCTGTTCCAAAATAGCCCGTTTCAGGAGTGTATGTTCAACCTTTTTCTTCTGTTTTTCTTAAAATTTCATCAAAATTAACTGAGTATGGGTATGGTCTACCAAAAAAAGTTTTACCAGCACCAACAACCATGTACATAAAAGCAATATAACTTATCCCTTTTAAAGAATCCATTCAATATTCGTTAGTTAATATATCTTTTCTTTTAGAAAGTTTAAATCTTAAAAAAATAAATCCAGCTAACATTACTCCTAGTTCTAAGATTTTTATAACTATTAGAGCGTACACTCTATAATTTAGGTCTGCAAGTGAATAAGGATCATTGCCTGGGCCAAACCCAAAATCTTTTTTAAAACCTTCAACTATTGATGTGTAAATTGTTATAATTCATATACATAAGCTTATTAAATAATAGATATAAACTAATCATTTATTATTTTTAACAAAGTTTTTCTTTGAGTAATTTATTTGATAGAAATATAAAGTTTCTCAAATAACTCCTAAAAATAAAAATAATAAACATAGTAAACTGTATGTTCCAAATTCTTCCATAAAAACTGTAAAAATTTTTACAGGAATATAATCAATTCCATCTTTAAAAAAATCATCGATTTCTTGGTCGTATACTCCAGATAACAAAAAAGTAACACACGAAATAGACGCTATAATAACTCCCGGTACAAATAAAAATTTATACTCTCTACTTTTTTTATTTATATCAAACATTACTTTATTCCCTTCTTTTAGTCTATTATCTTACCTTGTGCAAAAGCTTCATTACCTCCGCCTTTAACTTTAAAGTTTGTTGTATTTTTAAATATATTTATTGCACTATGAGTAGAAGTTATACTTTGTCCGACACTGACAATATAAACTTTAAACTCATTATTTATTAGTTTTAAAATTAAATTATTATGTTGATTTTGTAAATAATCAGATAAAGCTTTCATTTCTTTCATTTCTAAATCTTCAATATTTAAATCGATATAATTTATTCCTTCTTTTTGTTCAGGAATAATATCTTTATATTTTGATAGTTTTTTAGCAATTAAAATATCTTCAACAGATTTTTGATATAACTTAAATTTATTTTTTAAATCAGATACTTTTATTTTTAATATTGCTAAGTTTCGTTTTGTTACAGGCATACTTATTATTTCTTTAATAATATTTTCAATTTCTATATTTTCTACATGTTTTTTAAACTCATTAAATTTATCTATTGTTGGACGAATTTCTGCTTTTTGTTTTAAAAATTGTTCATTTAAAACTTTCGCCACTTCTTTATGGCTGGTTACTGCATGATATCTATAAACACCACTACCTTTTGAATCAATATTAGTGATAAGTAAATCTTCAATATCTTT
Source organism: Spiroplasma gladiatoris (assembly GCF_004379335.1). Taxonomy (NCBI): domain Bacteria; kingdom Bacillati; phylum Mycoplasmatota; class Mollicutes; order Entomoplasmatales; family Spiroplasmataceae; genus Spiroplasma; species Spiroplasma gladiatoris. The sequence continues at coordinate 1,076,255 of NZ_CP038013.1, forward strand.
TGTATTTTTTACGTGAGTACCACCACACAATTCACAAGAAAAAGAACCAAATTTTACTACTCTAACTTTTTCACCATACTTATCTGTAAAAATCGCTAACGCATCGTGCTCATTTAATGCTTGATCTAAAGTACAATAAATTATTTCTCCTGGAATTTGTTGTTTAATTGCTTTTTCTATTACTGTATGTATTTTATCCACTTCTTCTTGACTTGGTAAGCGATTGTAACTAATGTCAAGTCTTAAACCTTTTTCATTGTTATAACTACCAGATTGTAATGCTGATTTATCTAAAACTTCACGAATAGCAGACTGTAAAATATGTGTTCCTGAATGGTTTTTCATAGTGTAAAAACGTTTTTCACTATTTATTTTTGCAATAACATTTGTACCGACCTTAAGTGTCCCGTTAACCTGAACTTTATGGATATGTTGATTATTTGGACCAACTTGAACATCAAGAACATTGTGTTTATTATCAAACTCATCAACAAGAGTACCTATATCAGATGCTTGACCTCCTTTTTCGGCGTAAAAAGGAGTTTTTTCTAAAGTCAAAAATACAATGTTATTTGAAATTTCTTCAACTTGTTTGTCATCAATAAACATGAAATTAATAGTTGTTTTACAATCTTCTAATTCATAGCCTACAAATTCACTTTTTACATCAAGACTAGTTAAAATTACAGATTGTTTATTTCAAGCTTTGTCATTTTTTCTTGAACTTCTTGCTAGTTCTTTTGCTTGTTCTAGTAAATTGTTAAATCCTTCAACATCAACTTCAATGTTTTTGTCATTTGCAATTTCAACAGTTAATTCGACTGGATAACCAAATGATTCAAATAATAATAAAGCGTTTTTAGCACTAACAATTTTTTCTTTATTAATAATCATTTCTAGATGTTCATAGCCTTTTGATAATGTTTGTAAAAAACGTTTTTCTTCATTTTCAACAATAGCTTTAATTGTTAATATTTTTTCTTCAATATAAGGATAAAATTCTTTCATAACTTCAGCAACTATATCAACAAGTTGATACAGAAATGCATTATTAATGCCAAGTTTTCTCCCATAAACACTACTTCTTCTAATAAGTCTTCTAATTATATATCCTCTATCTTTATTTCCTGGAAATACCCCATCACTAATTGCAAAAACAACCGCTCTTATATGATCTGCAATTACTTTAAAAGCTGTATTTATTTTTGTTTGTTCAATAGTTTCGCAAAAATAATTTTCAATTGAGTATTTAAAATCACATAAAGTTTCAACTTTATTAATTATTGGTAAAAATAAATCTGTTTCGAAGTTAGTTGGTGTATCTTGAAAAATTGATACCAGTCTTTCAAAACCAGCACCTGTATCTATGTTTTTTCTCGGTAATTCTGTGTAATTATTATTACCGTCGTTATTAAATTGAGAAAAGACTATATTTCAAATTTCAATATAACGGTCATTTTCAATATCATCAACTAAAAGTTTAGTTCCTAAATTGTTAGGATCTCATTTCTGTCCTCTATCAAAAAAAATTTCTGTATTAGGACCACAAGGACCTTGACCAACATCTCAAAAGTTAGTTTTTCTAGTTCCTTTAAATATATGATCACTTGAAACACCTATTTGTTTTGTTCAAATATCATATGCATCTTTGTCTTCTTCAAAAACTGTTATATAAAGAAGATTTTTATCAATATCAAATCATTCTTTTGAAGTCAGCAATTCTCATGCAAACTCTATAGCCTCTTTTTTAAAGTAATCACCAATTGAAAAATTTCCTAGCATTTCAAACATAGTTTGGTGTCTCGCTGTGACCCCAACATTTTCAATGTCATTTGTTCTAATTGACTTTTGTGAATTAGTAAGTCTTGGAGAAGGAGGATTTAATCTTCCATCAAAATAAGGTTTTAAAGTTGCAACCCCAGAATTTATTCAAAGTAAGCTTGGATCTTCAACAGGAACTAAACTAACAGGTTCTAAAAAATAATGATTTTTAGATTTAAAAAAATCTAGTCACATTTTTCTAATATCATTTGCACTTAATCTTTTCATTATTATCTCCTTAGAATACAATAGTTTTATTTTAACATAATAAAACTATTACTTATTTTTATGTAGTCAAATTAAAAAAGCAATTTTAGTTGCTTTTTTAATTTGAAGTTTCATATAAAGTTTTAAACATACCATTAATTTTTATTAACTCTTGGAAAGTTCCTCTTTGTGATATACCAACTTTTGGGTCAAGGACAAATATTTCATCAAAGTCTTTAATTGTTGATAGTCTGTGAGCAATACTTATTGTTGTTCTTCCAATCATAAGTTTATCTAGTTCTTCTTGAATTTCTTTTTCAACAATATTATCTAAAGCACTTGTCGCTTCGTCTAAAATTAAAATTTTTGGATTTTTCAAAAAAGCTCTTGCTATAACTAGTCTTTGCTTTTGTCCTCCAGACAATTGAGAACCTCTTTCATATAGTACGGTTTCATATCCTTTTGGCATTGACATAATTAAACTATGTAGTTTTGCTTTTTTACATGCAGAAATTAAATCTTCCATTGTAAAATCTTCTAATCCATAAGATATATTTTCAATAATAGTTCCACTAAATATTTGTGGTTCTTGGTCAACATACCCTACATGTTTTAATCAACTTTTTAAATTTAGTTCGCTTAAATCAGTATTTCCATTTACCAAAATAGAACCATCAGTTGGGTCATAAAATCTTAGTAATAGTTTTGCAATAGTAGATTTACCACTACCAGAAGGTCCAACAAAAGCATACTTTTTATTTTTTCTCAATACAAGGTTTAAATTATTTATAATTATTTTTTCAGGATCATCTGGATAAGAAAAGGTAATATTGTTAAGAATTACATCTCCATTAATTGTCTCTATTTCTTTTTCTTTATTTACATCAATTTTTGGTACTATTGAAGTTATTTTATCAATAACATTAAAGCTGTTTTTTGCTCTATTAACACCTTCTAAAATTTCTTTTAACTGAAATAGTGGCGTAATTACAACAAAAATTCCGGCTGTAAATGTACTAAATATTGTTAGTAGTTTTGCAGTTTCACCAGTATAAATAAAACTTCCAAATACAATTGAAGCCATTGTAAAACTGCCAATTCCTCCAACTAACAATGCAGCAATAATTGTAGTTAAAGCTAAACTTAATTTTTTATCTAAATCCAGTTTTTTGGTTTCGTTTTTAAAATAATCTTGTTCTTCATTTCAAGTTGCAGCTGATTTTACCAATCTAATTGCTTGAATTCTTTCAGCCATTTTATTATTTAAATCCTTTTCTTTATTGCTAATTTTTTTTGTTGGTTTAGAAATTAAAAAAACAACAAGCAGAGAAATTAAAACAACAGCTACAAGTAATGAAAGTGTACACAAAGTAATTTTTCAATCGATAATTCCAAGTGTTACAGTAGCTCCAACAAAACTACCGATTATGTATAAAATAATAATTGGTGCAATTTTTAGCTGTTCTCCAATAAAACCAATATCCTTTACAACTAAAGATACTAATCCTTGTGTTTTGTTTTCATGAAAAAAGTTTAAATCCTGAGAAATTATTTTTGTAATTGTATCTCTTCTTAAATCGCTTTCTTTAGTTTGAGCAATTATCCCTGTAAAAAAGTAACTTAAATACATTGTTAAAACAATTAAACCAATATTACATATTAAAACAATTATTCAATCATTAAATGAAAATCCAAATCCAAATAAGTCCACATAAACTTTATGCGCTTTGTATAAGACATCATCATTTCCAAGTTTTTTTAATATTTTATTAACAAGTTCTTCGTTTTCTAATAACTTATCAACATCAAATCCTGCATTTGGTGTTTCTGTTAAATAACCTTGTTCTATTAAATCTTTAAAAATATCATGAAGTGATCCGTCTTTATTTGAAATCATATCAATTAAGTTTTGTGCTGTTAAAATTTTTACAATACTTTCTGCAATTTTAATATTTAGTACTGTAAATCCAATAACAGCAATTATAAAAATTAAAGCAAAAAAAGCAATAATCGGTTTTTGTTTGCACCCTTGCATAAATAAACCAGCAATTGTTTTTTGTTTTGGTTTTGTTTGTCATTGTCTTTTTTGAATAGCCATTTTTAATCCTTTCTTAATATTTCTTTATACTATAAAAATAACATAACTAAATGCAAAAATTTTTTCTTTGATTAAATAATTAAAAAATAATAGAAAAAGATTATAATTAAATAATAATTAAATAATTTATAAGAAAGGAAAGTTATGAAATTACAACACTTAAATAAAAAACGATTAATTTTAATTGATTTGGATGGAACTGCTCTAAGAAAAGATGGACAAACAATTCACAAAAAAACCTTAGAAGTTTTAAAAAAAGCAAGTAGTGAAGGTCATACAGTTTGTATCATTACAGGTAGACCTCATAGAGCGACAATGCGTTTTTATAAACAATTAGGGTTAACAAGTTTGATGACTAATTTTGATGGAGCACACATTCATGATCCCTATAAAAGAAGATTTAAAAGAGTTGTTTTACCAATTAGTGAACAAGTAGTTTTTGAAATAATAAACAACCCCATTATTAAGCAATATGTAACTAACATTTTAATTGAATCTTATAATAAAGCTTTTGTAATGAAAAAAGATGAATTTATTGAAAACTTTTTTCACTTAGATGATGTTGATGATGATGAATATTTTATTGCTGATCCTTATGAAAACTGAGAAGGACCAGCTACAAACTTGTGTTTATTTGTATCAAATGAAGATGAAAAAGATATTATAACTAGACAATTAGAAAAATTTAAAAATACAGTTAAAATTCAATCAGGAAATGTTTATGGTAACTTAAGTAACTCATCAACTTTAATGATAACTTTAACTAGTAAAATTGTTAACAAAGGTTTTGTAGCAAGGATATTGGCACAATATTACAATAAAGATATTAGGGACGTTATTGCATTTGGAGATCAAATGAACGATTATGAAATGATAAAACAAGTTGGTTATGGAGTTGCTATGAAAAATGGGACAACTGATTTAAAAAACGTTGCAGATGGTATTACTAACTTAACCAATGATGAAGGTGGACTTGGCGAGTATCTAGAAAGGCTACTTAACGGAGAAGAAGTTTAGTGTTATTATATTAATATAAGGGGGCCAAGATGGTTTTAAAAGACGAAATTTATCAATTAGACACAGGAGAACAAAGTAATTTATCTAGATTAATGGGTTCAAGAGGACTAATATTGTTTTTTTATCCTAAAGCAGGTACTAAAGGATGCACTAATGAGTTATTAGAGTTTTCTAAAAGAAAAAAAGATTTTGATTACTTACACTATAATATTGTTGGTGTTAGTGCAGATAATGTTGAAGAGCAAAATCAATTTGCTTGCAACTATAATGTAGAGTTTCCTTTGATAGCAGATACTAATAAAGATTTAATTAATAAATTAGATTTAATAAGTCCTGATAGCAACAGCATAAGAAGATGTACTTTTGTTGTAAATTCACACTTAGAAGTTGTTAATTCTTATATGGACGTAGATCCTAAAAAACACGTTAAAGAAGTACTAAAATACTTACAAAAAAAAGTTGAAAAATAAATTCTCAGTGTATAAGTTATGTATGAAAAAAATTATACATGAAATTGTTTTCATAAATAAAAAAATAAAACCAAAAATTAAATTTCTAAATATAATTCTCTAAGTATACATTATGTTAAAAAAACATAAAATTATACAAGGAGAATTTTTTATATGACAAATTTAAAAGGAAACAAATCAAATATTCTAGATTTTGATACTAAAAAAGAATTAATAAATAAGTACTTTAAGCAAAATTTATCTTTTAGAGATTTATCAAAAACTTACAACATATCATATTCAACAGTTAGAAGAATGTGTTTAGATTGAGAAGTTTATGGTGATGAATCACTTATTTCAAAAACGGGAAAACACAACAAACATAACGGAAAAATTAGAACTAATTCAGAAGATCCAAAAGACAAAAAAATTGCTGAACTTAACAAAAAATTAAAATGATTAGAAATGGAGAATGAGGTTTTAAAAAAGTTCAATGAACTAATGGAGGATTCAGAAAAAGAATAATTAATTATTACAAAATAATAGATAAATATAAAAATAAATATACAATTTTTTCTTTATGTAAATTATTAAATATAACCAGAGCTAGTTATTATCGATGATGTAAAAAAAATAAGCCAGAATTTAACTTAAAAGTAGATATGAATTTAGCTTCTAAAATAAAAGAGATTTTTATAAAAAATAATGGAATTTATGGGGCACCAAGAATAAAAATAGTTTTAAATAATAGTGGCGTTGTTGCAAGTCAAACTAAGATAGCTAGAATTATGAAAACATTTAAATTATATTCAGTTATAAGAGTTAAAAAAATGAATAGAAAGCTTAAAGAAGTCAAAAAAATAACACACGGTCCTAATCATGTTAATAGAAACTGATCTTTATACTCAAAAAATGAGTTATGAGTTACAGATGTCACTTATATACTGTTTAACAAAAAGTTGCATATTTAAGTGTTATAAAAGATGCAAACATTGGGTTTATAGTCGGTCATGAAGTATCTTTAAAAAACGATATAGATATTTATAAAAAATCACTAGAAAAAGCTTCGCAACATAGAAAAGATATATCTAAAAAACTAATTATTCATTCCGATAATGGAATTAAGTACACATCTGTATTTGCAAGGCGATATGCTAAAAAAAATAACATAATAACATCATTATCTAGACCTGGCAATTCTATTGATAATACAATGTGTGAAACTTTTTTCTCTTCATTAAAAGAAGAATAAAAAACTAAATTAAAACAAAATAGTTTTATCAATCTAAAAAAGGTAATAGATAATTATGTAGAGTTTTATAACTATACAAGAATAATGATTAAACATAATGGATCTCCAGCATATGCTTATATTGGTTTTATTTCACATAAAAAAAATACTTAAATAATTTTGAAGTATTTTTTTAAAAAACATTTTGTATACTTGGCAAAGTATATTTAAAAATTAAATTTTTTCGTTTTATTTTTTTATTTTATAAATTAATTATTTTTGTAAAAATAATTTTTGCTTTAGCATCTGAAACGATTGTTTTTTGATCTACTGTAGTTGATTTGAAATCGGTTTTGTAAAGATTTAAAGTGAATTTATTATCATTTTTTATACCCTTTAAAAATAAATTGTATGAAGTTACATTTACTTCGTTTTCACTAATTTTTTCATGTTTATCTTTAAGATTTTTAGTTTCTTCAAAAATATAAGCGAATCTATCTAAAGATAAGTCATTCTCTTCTTCTTTTTTAGGAAGAAAGTCAATAAATTTACCTTGTAGAACTCCTAAAGCTTTGAAGCCTTCTTGCACATTTTCTTGACTTAAATCAGTATTGTCATAGTTTTCTGATAACTTATTATCTTCTACTTTAATTTACTTTTAACATTATTTCCCATAATTATGTCTATATTTTCTGAGTTCATAAAGTAATTTACTACGTCTGAATCAGATTTATTTTTTGTAAATGTCAATTCATCAATTTTTTCACTTACTCTGTAAACTACATTCACACTTCCAGTAAATGTTTTAGAATTAGATTTAGAGTTTAGTGTTGCAGAAGTTAGAGTTTGAACAGGTTCTGAAGAGATTTCTACATCGTTTTCTGTTAAATTAAAATTTTTATTTAAAGTATTTATTGCTTCAACAATTTCTTTAAGAGAAGGTTTAGTTTCTGCTGTTTCTAAAAAGAATTCACCTAAGTCTTTTTTTTCTAAATCGTTTAAATCAATTTTGGTTGTTGTTTTTTTAGGACAAGCAACAACGGCACTTGATGCAGTAGCTGACATTCCCAATGCCCCTAATATACTTAATAATTTTTTCATTTTAAAAGCTCTTTTCTATAGGTTCTCACCCAAAAAAAATTATATTATTCTAATTTTAGATTTTCAAAGTTATTACTCTCAGGTTTTAAAAATGAAAAAAAATTTCATTTGATTTTATATTATTTTAAGTTTTTTGTGGAGTTAATTAAAATTTTAACATCTGAGATATTATTATGATAATTAATACATACTCTTATAGAATTTAAATTTGCTTGATCTCCTCCAACAAATATATTGTTTTTATACATAAAAGATATTAATTCAGATGCTTTAATTTTCTGAGGACAAATTAAAACAATTAAGTTAGAGTTTATAATATCTTTTTTATTATTAACTAAAAAACCCAGTTTTGACATTTCTTCAATAAATTTATCTTTTAAAACATTTATCTTTTTAGTAATTTTATCTTTATTATTTAAAGTAAATTCTATATCTTCACAAACCACTTGTAAGTTATTTGTAAAATAAGTATGTGGCAACTGATTTATTTTTGAAAATTTATGCATTAAATGTAAAGAAAAATAATAATTATTTTCAAATATATCATATTCTTCAAATGACTTTGAATAACCCAGAAAACTAAAACCTGGGTTTGAGTGAAAAGATTTTGCTGAACTCATTAGCAGAAAATCACACTCTTGATTTAAATTATTTTCTTTTCTATAAAATATAGGGTAACTAACTGCATCAATAAATAAATATTTATTTTGTTTTTTTATTTCTTTGTAAATATTTTTATAGTCATATATACACCCTGTTGAAGTTTCATTAAGTAATCCAAAAACCAAAGTTTCTTCTAAACTTGCAATAAAGTTTTCTAACTCTGTTTTAGATTTATCAAAAATACTTTTATCAATTTTATTTACAATAAATTTATTAGATTCTAAAATTCTAACAATGTTTTCAGATCAGTTTCCTGTATCTATTACAGCAATTTTGTTATTTTTTGTAACTTTATTTTTTAAAGACAAAGAAAAAATATTAATTAATTCACTTGCAGAAGTTTGAGCAATTAAAACTTCTTTTGAGCCAAACTCTTTACATAAAACTTCTTTTGTTTTTTTAACAATTTCTTGACTCTCTACTGATCTGTGAAAAATCGATTGTCTTTTTATGTTCCCTTTTGTAGTTTGGGGTCCTGGTGTGAATATAATTTTTTTCTTCATATATTTCCTTTTTAAATTAGTTTTTTAAGTTCTTTTGTAAGTTTTTCTATTTCATTAATTAATGGAAGATAAGTTTCTTCTTTATCAAAATCAACACCACTATCTTTTAAAATTTCTAATGGATCTTTATGACCTCCTGCTTTTAAAAATTTTAAAATACTTTCTGGTCCTCTTTTTTTAAAGTCATCATACAATTTGAAACTTGCAACAATATCTATTGCATATTTATAAACATAAAATGGCGAAAAGAAGAAGTGTCCAATATATGGTCACTGATATGCATCTCTGTCTTTATCGTCGAATATATTGTAACCATAATCGTTTTCTACTTTTAAAAATAAATTCATTAAACTATCAGCGGTAATTGGTTCTCCTGCTTCAGCTAATTTATGAGCGTCATATTCAAACTGAGCAAATTGAATTTGTCTAAAAAATGTTGAACATAAATCAAAAATTCTTTGTTGTAACAAGTATACTTTTTCTGAGTCATCCTTTAGGTTTTTGTAAGTATAGTCAAACAAAATATGTTCATTAAAAGTAGATGCCACTTCCGCTAAAATCAGTGGATAATTTCCTAGCGGATAAGGTTGATAATTGCATGCTAAATATGTGTGAACTGAATGGCCCAATTCGTGAGCTAGTGTGCTTACAGAATTTAATTTATCATCCCAGTTCATTAAAATAATTGGGTCAACACCATAAGAACCAGATGAATATGCTCCGCTTCTTTTTGATTTGTCTTCATAAAAATCAATTGCATTTGGTCTGGTTGCTTTTTGTAAATAAGAAATATATTCTTCTCCTAACACATTTAATGATTCTTTAACTATTTTTAAACCTTCTTCTACACTAAAAACTTTTTTAAACTCTTTAGTTAAAGTTAATTCTCTATCCGTTGTATTAAATATTTTTAAATTATATTTATCTTTTAATGTTAAATAATATTCTTTTAAAACATTAATATGTTTTTTCCCAACTTCTAATAGTTTTTCATACACACTTACAGGAACGTTATCTTTTTTCAAACTCATTTCAAGACTACTAGAATAGTTTCTAATTTTATAATCTTCTACATCTTTTAATAAAATTCCTTCATAAATTTTTGCATAGGAATATTTTCTTGATTTATAATTACAAAATCTTTTTTCTCATATTTCTTTTCTTAACTCTTGATCATTTAATGGATCAGAGTCTTGCATTACTTTTCTAAAAACAGTTGAGTCTACAACCACTTCTTCTCCATTTAAAATTATTTTTTCTTCTATATTATCTGCATAAGCTAAACTATCATAAAGTTCGCCAATAGCATTCCTACTTCTGGACACTTTACTTAATATAGATTCTTGTTCTTCATCAAGAATATGTTTTTGTTTTGAAAACAATTTTTCAAAGCTATAAGTTTGTGATTCAAACTCACTATCCTTTAAAAAGTCTAATATATTTTCTTTACCTATCAATAATACTTCAGGACTAAAAAAACTAATTTTTGAAATGCTTTCTTGATATGTATTTGAAAACATAGAATTTAATTCTTGTAGTTCAGTATTAGTTTGATCAACATCATACATGTGAACATATTGACTAAGTCTATCAATTAGATAATCTGCTTTTTTATCAATTGTCAAATATTTTAAAAAGTTTTCTTTTATGTTTAATGTTCCTTTCAACTCTTCTAATTCATCAAACATTTTTTTAAAAACTTCTAAGTCGCTTAAAAATTCATCTTTACTTCTGTAAAGATGACTAAAGTCTCATTTATAATCTTTTTTTGCTTCATTTCTTTTCATGGTTAAATTATATAATATTATTTAAGTTATTATATAAGCAATAATATTTAAATTAAAAATTAGAATTTTTTTATAAAGTGTTAATATTTTACTAGAGGTTAAAATGGAACACTTAATTAAAAGTATGAATAATTTTCACTAGTTTCTCTAAATTATTTAATAATTTAGAGGAGGAACCATGGAAAATAATAGAGTAAAACTGATATTTAAAATCACAATATCTGCTCTTCTATCTTCTTTTTTAACTATTTTAAATTTACTATTTAGCTTTGTACCTGGACTTGATGTGTCTTTTTTAATGTTGGCACTACTATCATTAATGATGACCTGAGATATTGCTTTTTTTGTTACCTTAACAACTTCTGCTTTAGCTTTTCTTTATAAAATCCCCATTTTTGATGGTGTAAGCTTTTTATTAACAAATCTGCTAACTTTTGTAATATTTTTTTCTTTAAGAAAAATGCTTTTAAAAAATAAATGATCAATTTTTTTATTATTATTAATCATAAGTACTTTGTATGATACTTTTATATTTTTATTATGATTAGTAATTAGTGATTTGCAAAATGCGACTGCTATGTATATATCAAAAACAGCAGAGATGCATATAATATTTGTTGTTTATTTATTTTTACCTATCATTACTTTTAAAAAGTTAGAAATAGTTTTATTTAAAATTAGTTCAAAGTATAGTTTTATTATCAACCGTAATTATTTAGATTACTGAGATAAAGAGGAGATTGAGAAAATGAAAAAATATAGTGATAAAAAAAGCAACTATGTTGCCCAATTAATTTCTTTAATTATATCAATGAATATTTTAATGAGTTTTTTAGCGTTTTTACCATTTCTTATTAATAATTATTATGGATATAAATACATTTTGTTATTAATTATTCTTCCTATTGTGATGTTAATTATGACTCCACAGTGGATGAAGTTAAAAAAGAAAACTAATAATAAATTAGTCTTGACACACAATTGTGTTGGTTTAATTGTTGCACTTACTTTTGTTTTTTTAGGAATGATGTTGAAAAATTATAACTTAGCTTTAAGTTTAATGATTTTAGGAATAATTTTATTTGGAGTTTTTATTGCCGGATTTATTCCAATGAACATAGAAATTCTAAAAAGTTATAAATTTAGAAATGGACAAAAAAATAATGTAAATAAAATTATTACTATGAGTAGTTTTGTTTTAATACCATTTCCATTTTTATTAGAAAATTTTACTAAGTCAGTTTATACAATGACATTATATTTATTTCTTATTTTAATTGTCCTATTTATTTTGTGCTTGAATCGAAACATAATGAGTGATGGCAATGTTTTAAAAGTAAGCAAAGAAGATTTTAGAGACGCATTTAAAAATAAAAAGTTTTTATCAATATCTTTAACACAAAGTATCTTTATAGGTTTGGAAAAGTTTTTAGAATATGGGTTAATATTTTTCTTTTTTATATCATTTACAAATAAAAATTTAACTTTAGAGTTTTTTCAACCTAGAATATATTTATTTATATTTTGTGGTTTTTTACTTAAACATGTTGGAAGAGCTGCTGGGTATTTATTTAAATGAAAAAATAGTAATAATATTAAAATAAATTATTTATCAAATGTTATGTTTATGATGACTTTTTTAGTAATATTTACTTTTACATTAGTTGCATTATTTATAAGTTTTAATAATATTAATCTTGTTTATAAACTTATAATTATTTTTTCACAATTTGTTATGGGTTTAGCATATATCCTTTTAAAAAGATCTCAAGATCGAGTTTATAAAAATATGCTGAATGAAAAAGGAATTAATGGCGCATTTATTCTAGATCACTTAAATGGAAATGTTTTATATTCTTTAACAACTTATATATTATTTGCAGTATTTTTTGTAGCAATTCCATTCAATATTTATACTTTTATTGCTTTAAATTCAATTCTATTATTAACATCAACGGTAGTAACTATTTCAAATTTAATTATTAAAAAATAAAAAATCTTGATTATCAATAATCAAGATTTTTTTAATTACTTGTTCATAAGTTCGAACAAAGTTCTAGTCATAACTGCTTTTCCTCTTTTATCTTCATAAGCAGTGCTTGCAACATCTAAATGAATATATGAGTTATTTTCTGAAAAAACATTCAAAAATGCAGCTGCAGTTGAAGAACCTGCAAAACCATTTGTTCCTGAATTATCAAGATCAGCTATTTTTGAACCCTTCATAACCTCTAAATGCTCATCATCTAAAGGTAGCCTTCATACTTTTTCATGTGATTTTTTTGACGCATTTACAAATTCTTCATAAAAACTAATATCATTACTAAAAGCACCTGTATATCAAGGACCTAAAGCAATTCTTATCGCTCCAGTTAAAGTAGCTACTGTTATTAATCTTTTAGCATTCAATTCTCTTATTGCATAAGTCATTCCATCAGCTAGTACTAATCTTCCTTCTGCATCAGTATTTCCAATTTCAACTGTCTTACCATTCATAGAAGTTAGAACAGATTCTGTTAAAGTAGCTTTTCCTCCAATTCGATTATCAGTTAAAAGAGCGACTGATACAACGTTGCATTTAGCTTTGTTTTTTGCAAGAGCAAGAACTGCTGCACTAACAATTGCACTTCCTGACATATCAAATTTCATATTTGCTAGGAATTGAGAACCTTTTAAATTGTACCCTCCAGAATCAAAAGTAATTCCTTTGCCTATAAATGCTGTTTTTTCTACGTTTTTGTCTGTACAATATTCTAAGATAACAACTCTTGGGTCAATATAAGAACCTGCATTAACACCCAATAACAATCCCATTTTTTTATCTTCAATTTCTTTTTTAGTTAATACTGTCACTTTTAAATCCGGTATTTCCTTGGCTTTTGATTCAATCATATTTGTAATTTCAATTGAAGTTCCTAAGTTTGGCGGTAAGTCTTGCAAATCTCTTGCAAAATTTACATATTCTAATTTAATACTTGCTTGTTGATAATGTTCTTCTAAACTTTTATCAAATAAAAGGCTAAAGTTTTTAAAACTAGGTTTAGTTTCTTTTAAACTAAATTGCTGATGTGTACTAAATAAAATTATCTCTACGATTAATTTAAAAATTTCTTTATCATTGTTAAAAACTTTTAAAATTGAATTAAAATCAATATTTAAATCATACTTTGCTGAACTAACAATCTTAGAAAAAATATCTTGTATTTTTTTATCTTCTAAGTTTTTTTCTAAACATAAGTAAATTGTTTTTTCTTCGATTGATAAAGTTGTATGTCCTACTTCATTGATTATAAAATCTTTTTTTAAAGAATCTTTTTCAAAACCAACTAGTGTTAAGTTATATTTTTTTTCATTTACTATAATCATAATTATATTTCCTTTACTATATAAATGAATTATATTATCTTTATTAAAATAAAAGTTATTTATTTTAATAAAGTTTTTTATCAAAAAAATTAATATAATAATATTGCTAATAATTTTTTAAATTATAGCATTATAAATATATTTATTTTAAAGGAGAATATATGAAAATAGTTATATTGGGTGGAGGAGCAACTGGTATGGGTGTTGCTGCGAAACTTAAGAGAAATGATAAAAATAATGAAGTAATTGTTATTGAAACTGAAAACTATGTTTCTTTAGGAGCTTGTGGTTTACCTTATTTTGTTGGTAATCATTTTGAAAATAAAAATAATCTTTTTGCAAGATCAATAGAAAAATTTAATGAATCTGGTATTGAAGTAAAAATTAATCAAAAATTTTTAAATGCTGATTTTGACAATAAAAAAATAGATTTAGAAGATCAAACAATTTCTTATGACAAATTAGTTATTGCAACAGGATCAACTAATAGTGTTCCAAACATTAGCGGATTAGATGATATTAAATGACATAAATTAACAAAACTAGAAGATGCATTAGAACTAAAAGAAAAGTGTAAAGATACAGATGTAAAAAACATATTAATTGTTGGAGCAGGTTTTATAGGTTTAGAATTAGCAGAAAACTTATCAAAGTTAGGTAAGTCTATAACAATTGTTGAAAGAGATGAAGAACTATTTTCAAGATTATATGATGAAGAAATATCACAACTTCTTGAGCAGAATTTACAAAGAAATAAAATAGAATTAATTTTAAATAGTTCAGTTAGTGAATTTAAAAAATCAAACAATAATAAGGTTTTGGCAAATATTAATCAGACAGAATTTGAGTACGATTTAGTGGTTTTAGCATCAGGATTTAAACCAAATACTAAATTTTTTAAAGATAGCAAATTAAAAATGGATAATAAAGGTGCAATTATTGTTGATGAATTTGGGGCTACAAATATTGTTGATGTTTATTCTGGAGGTGATTGTTGTGTTATTAAAAACAAAATCACAAATGAATTGTGCTATTCTCCTTTAGCAACAGTTGCTTCTAAACAAGCTAAAGTTATTGCGAATAATATTTGTAATATTAATTCTAAATTTAGTGGCACTATTCAAAGCTCAATTATTAGAGTTTTTGATGATTCAGCAGCTAGAGCAGGAATTACAGAAAAAGAAGCAATAAGTATGACTATGAAAATAAAAACTGTTTTTATTAAAGATAAAGATCATACAAACTATTTAAAAGGACAAAAAGATATTTATTTAAAATTAATAATGAATGAAGACACAAAAGAATTAGTAGGAGCACAAATGCTTGGAGATCCTAACTCGATATTAAGATTTTATTGTTTAGTACCATTAATATGAAATAAAAATAAAGTTGATGAAAGTTTAGAGCAAATAGACTTACCTTATGCTCCACCTTTTTCAAGAACTTTTGATATTATTCATATTGCTTTATCAAAACTTGTTTAAAAGGAGAGATTTATATGTTTTTAGCAGAAAATAAAAACAATATTTTAAGAGATTTTTTAGCCATAAGTCAATGACAATCTGCGGTTGCGATTTTAGTTTTTGTATCTATTCAAATAGGTTTTTATGTTTTTTTAAAAAAAATTAAATTTGCATTTATGTTTAGAGTTATTATCGGAATGCTTCTAGGTTTAATATTTGGAATTATTGTTCAAGCTATTATTGGTTTTCCAGATCAAAAAACTTTAGAAGCTGGTTTTAAAGATAGTGGAAGTGATATTTATTGAGTTAACGAATTAAATATATGATCACAGTTTTTTAAAAATATTTTTATTAGAGGAGTTTATTTATTAACTATTCCTATTGTATTCATTGCCATTTTTAAAATAACAGCAAAACCAGGAGAATCTGGTTTAGCAAGAATTACTTTAAAAGGAATTGCTTTACTACTAATCAATGTTGGAGTAATGTTTACAATTACATTCTTTTTAGGTATTGTAACAAATGTAGGGGGTGGAATTTTTGATTCTTCACTTGAAGGAAATGCAGCAAATAGAGATAATGTTCCTTTGCCTCAAATTATTTGAAACTATTTACCCATGAACTTTTTTAGTGCTTTATCAAAAGATGCAATAATTCCAGTTATGGTTATAGCAGCAATTGCAGGAATGTCTGTGAAAATTTTATCAAAACGTAATAAAGTTGAAATGCAAGCAATCGTAAACGGAGCAGATACAGCTTGAAAAGTAACTTCTTCAATGTTAACTACTTTTATGAAAATAATGCCTTTAGCAGTAATGTCAATGCTTTCAACATCAATAACTTCAAGACCAATTGGAGAATTAGCAAATATCGGTAAAGTAATTGGAGTTGGATATTTAGGAGTTGTAATTGCAATTTTATGATTAACTTTACAAATATTTTTATCAAAAATAAAAGTTGGTGCGTGATGAAAACATGCTTGAAGACCTTTAATTCAAGGGTTTAGTACTCAATCTTCAAATGCAACTTTACCAGTTTCAATAGATACTTTAGAAAAAATGAAAGTTTCAAATAAAGTTTCACACACACTTGCTCCAATTTCAACAACAATGGGTTTAATAGCTTGTGCTGGAGTTCAAGCTGGATTAGCAACTAGTATTTTATGAACAGGATCAGAAGTTCCAAGTCAATCTATGGGTCTATTCACTTACTTTATAATTTCTTTGGCTGTTACAGTTATTGCTTCACTTGGTATTGCTGGAGTTCCAGGAACAGCAACAGTTGTTACATTTGGAGTAATTGGTGGTATTGGCTTTCCAGAATTTATAGATGCAGTTATTGCAGTTATTGCTCCTTTAGACGGTTTATTTGATATGGGAAGAACAGGTGCAAACGTTCTAGCTGGATTTACTACCTCTACTATTATTGCGAAGTCCGAAGGTTTAATTGAAGAAGGTTCGCCGATATTAACTTTAAAAGGTATTGAGAGGCAAAAACAAATCTTACAAATTAATAAGTATAAAGACGAATATAAAGAAAGTATATTGTTAAATAAAAAAGAATATTTAAAAAATATTAAGCAAAAAGATTTAAGCATTGATGATAAGAAAATATTGGAAATAGAGTTTAAAAATAAAAATCAAGAAATCAAAAATAATTATTTAGATCAACAAAAGAATTATAAAGAAAGTAGAAGAAAATAAAAACTTCCTTGCACCATAGCAAGGAAGTTTTTATTTTTTTATTTATTTAATAATTCAAACAACGTTCTTGTCATTGGTGCAAGACCACGACCATCACTATCTGCTGTTAAAGCAATGTCTAAATGTATGTATGGTTTTTCTTCACTAAATGCATTTAAAAATGCAGCAGCAGTTGAAGAACCAGCTTCTCTAATGTTACCTGTGTTAGATAAATCAGCAATTTTAGATGATTGCATTACTTTTAAATGTTCTTTAATTAAAGGTAAATTTCAAACAGGTTCGTTAGCTTTTTTTGCAGCTTCATTAAATTCATTTAAAAAATCTTCATTATTTGTAAATGTTCCTGTAAATCATCTTCCCAATGAGAAAATCATTGCTCCTGTTAATGTTGCAACAGTTACTAGTCTTTGTGCATTAAGTTTTCTAATTGCATAAGTCATTCCATCAACTAATACCAATCTTCCTTCTGCATCAGTATTTCCTATTTCAATTGTTTGTCCATTCATTGTTTTTACAATTGATTCAGTTAAAGTAGCATGACCACCAATTCTGTTATCTGTTAACATACCTACTGAAACTACATTTGCTTTTGCTTTTGCTTTTGCAAGTGCCATAACTGTGGAACTCACTATTGCACAACCTGACATGTCAAACTTCATACCAACCATTGAAGATGAAGGTTTTAAATTGTACCCTCCAGAATCGAATGTAATCCCTTTTCCAACATAAGCTGTTTTCATAAGACTTTCATCACTACAATATTCAAGTACAACAATTTGTCCTTCAACATATGATCCATCATTTACAGATAAGAATGATCCCATTCCTAATTTATCTGCTTCTTTTCTTCCCATAATAGTTACTTTTATACCATCAATTTTTTCAGCTTTTTCTTTGATACGTTTAGCTATTTCGACTGATGTACCTACATTTGGAGGTAAATCTTGTAAATCTCTTGCAAAGTTTACAAATTCTAATTTAATTTCTGAACTATCATAGATAGCTTGATATTTACTATCAAATAATAAATTAAAAGACTTTTGTTTTGATTCTTCTGATTTCATTTCAAAAGGCTTGTGAGTAACAAATAATATTTGTTCTACAATAATTTGAAATGCTTCTTCTTTGTTTTCTAAAATTTCTAAAAATGAGTCTATATCAATATTTAAATCGTATTTAGCAGAAACAATAATTGAACTTATTAAGTTTGCTAAACCTCTCATATCTATTTTTGAATCTAAGCAGTAGTAAATAGTTTTGTCTTCTGATACTAATGTTGAAGCTCCACTTTCTAATACTACAACTGAGTTTACTTTTGAATCTTTTGTTATTGCTTTTAATGTTATTTCATAATTTTTTTTATTTGTTGATATCATAATTTAATTCTCCTTTTTTTTAATTATTTAGTAATTCATATAATGTTTTTTGCATTGGTGCAAGTCCGCGTTCTTCGAAATCTGCTGTTCCTGCTATGTCTAGGTGAATGTATGGTTTATTTTCGCTAAACTCGTTTAAAAATGCAGCGGCAGTACATGAATAACCTCCGTCTTTATTTGATAATTCACAACTTGCAATATCTGCAATTTTTGTAAATTTTAATGGTTCTAAATGCTCTTTTAATAAAGGCATCCTTCAAATTTTTTCTTGTGATCTAGTAGATGCTAGTTCAAACTCTTCATAAAAACTGTCATTTGTAGTAAATGCTCCTGTTTGTCATTTACCTAGTGCTGAAAAAATTGAACCTGTTAATGTAGCGATTGTAAATAATTGCTCAACTTTAGCTTCTCTTATCGCATAAGTCATTCCATCAGCTAGTACCAATCTTCCTTCTGCATCAGTATCTGCAATTTCTACAGTTTTTCCATTCATAGACTTTACAATCGATTCTGGTAAAGTTGCTTTACCTCCAATTCGATTATCTGTTAGCATAGCAATTGAAATAACATTACACTTAGCTTTTCTTTTTGCCAAAGCCAAAACTGTTGCACTGGCAATTGCAGCACCAGACATATCATATTTCATATTTTTTAAATAATTGGCTGGTTTTAAGTTGTATCCTCCAGAATCAAATGTAATTCCTTTACCAATCAATCCAGTTTTTGGTTGATTTTTATCTCCGCAATATTCTAATATAACAATTCTTGGATCGACATATGAAGCTGCATTTACAGCCAAATATAGTCCCATACCATAATCTATAGCTTCTTGTTTTCCTAAAATAGATATTTTTACATTCTGAATTTCTTTTGCTTTACTTTCAATAATGTTTGCAATATCAATTGCTGTACCCAAGTTAGGTGGCAAGTCTTGCAAATCTCTTGCAAAATTTACAAACTCAAGCTTTATTCTTGAGTTTTCAACAACACTATCAAACTCTTTATCATAAACTAAGTTATAAGTTTTTTTCTTGCTTATTTCTTTTTTCATTTCAATTTGTTGATGATTTGCAAACATAAACGCTTCAATAACAGCTTGTACTATTTCTTTTTTATTTTCATAAATTTTTGCGAAAGAGTTTAAATCAATATTTAAGTCTATTTTGTTTTCTTTAACAAATGATTTAATAAGATTTCCTATATCAAAGATTGACATTTTATCACAAACACATAAATACAAAGTTTTTTCTTCAGTTATCAATGTCGATGTCTTAAGTTCTTTAATAACAAGATTATTGACATTAGTATTTTTTGTAATTGCTTTTAATGTTATGTCAAAACCCTTACTATTAAATGTAATCATAATTCTAATACTCCTTTATTAGTGATATTATCACACATTTTCTTATCTAATTAAAAATTTATTATTACATTCTTTATTTCTACACTCTCCATAGATATACAATCTAAATTTGACTGAGTTTTTATCATAACTTAAATATGTTCTTTTAACACCATGTCCAAAATCACATTTCATCTTCATATTAGCAATTTTTGTATTTATATTTGTAAACTTTGATTTAAAGTGATAAATATAATATGTTTCTTTTTTTAATCTAGTATTTTGATCAGTATCTAATTTTAAAACAGCAAACTTAATTTGTTCTAAATCTTTTTCTTTAGTTCTAAATTTTCTAGACTTAATATTCTTAGTTTTAAAATTATTAATATGTGTCTTTCATCTTTTTTTTATATCACTTGACTCACCAATATAACTAAATTTTAAATTTTTATTTTTATCAATAGAAAAAATTATATAAACTCCTGCTAAATTTTTTTCAACTTCATCAACTTGTCTAAAATCATAAATTTTAAAGTTGTTTAAAATATCATTTATTGCTTTATTACAAAATAATTGACTTATCTTTTCATAATTTTTATCTTTAGAATTTTTTATTTTTTTTATATAAAAAAATTTTTGTTTATTATTTATGTTCATAAATTCCTTATCTTTTTATATTATAAAATAATTTATTTTTATAATAACTGTCTTATAAAATTTTTTTTATAAATTAAAAAACTTTTACAACTTTCAAAAGATATATTAATAATAGAAAGATGGCGTATTTATGGAAAATTTATCATGGGTAGTTGCTATTGTGCTTGCTTTATTTATGTGAGCGTCTTTATCAATTTTTCCCAATTATTACAATAAAAAAATGGTTTATTTAACAATTAGGATAGTTTTAATTATTTTTTTATTGTTTACTCAAATACAAAGAACAATCTATTTAGGTCCTATTCATCAAAATGAGTATATTAAAAATCCTAACTCAAGTGCTTATGAAGGACAAGAATGATATCAAAATCCTGTTAATTACTTTTTATTATATTTTTGTACTTTATCAGCGTGATCAATTTTGATTATATTAATTTATCCAAGTAAAAAGGTTATGGAATGTTTCTTCCCTTACATGATTATGGGACCAATAGTTACATTTATTTTCCCTACTGAAAAACCTTTATTTTGAAATTTAGGTTTTGTAAACTGATTTACTTTCTTTTTTGGACATGCTTGTACTTTATTTGCCACTATGTTTATGTATTTATATGGTCATACTGGATATAAGTTTAACAAACAAGCTATTATCAAAAGTGTAATAACTGGAGCGTTGGTTTTATCTTGTGTTGAAGTATGAAACTTTTATTTTGGAACTAATTTTATTATTGGAGAAGTTCAAGGAGCATTTGATTTAAAATGAGCTAGACCTTGAATAATGTTTTTCACAATGACTGTTGGAAGTGTTTATCTAGCTGTTGGACTAAGCTTTGCATACTTCTTTAAACCAATTTATGAAAAAAACAATATAGAGAAATTACATCTGACTTGGTGAGAAAAATTTTTATTTTATGTTAAAAGAAATCAGGACAAAAAAATTAACAAATAAATTCTGAAAAAACTATGTTACTCAATTTTTACATAGTTTTTTTTATAAACTTTTTTTCAAATATTTTATAAGTAATATAAAATATTTTATATTACGAAAGTGCTGAGAAAGGGAAATTGTTATGAAAAAAATATTAAGTATATTAGGAGCTCTTACTTTATCCTCTATTGCAGCATCAAGTGTAGTTGCGTGTGGAGGAGAAATAAAATTAGGAACAGTTGACACAAAATTAACCGAACTTGATGGAGTTAAAAAAGATTTAACAGTAACTTATGATTCTTCTAAAGAGAACGACCCTAAATATTCTTCAAGAGAAGAACATATTGGGATGTATATAATGAGTACATATTCAACGGATTATAAAGTAGTTGAATCAACAGTGGAGAATGTTTTGAATGAAACTTATAAATCATATATAGCAACTAGCGCTAGAGGTTATATAAGTTTAGCTAAGAATGCAATTAAGAATTTTAAACTTGATGGTTTTGAAGAAAGTGAATTTGATTCACCAAGTTTGGAAAGCGCTGTAAATGTAGTTAATAAATTTGTATCAAAATTAAACGGTAGACAATTACTAGATAGATTATATGGAGGTAACTCTGCAAAAGAAGTACAAGATGATCAAATTTCAAATTACTTAAGTCTTATTTACAAACATTTATTTTTAGTCGATTCCAAAGGTGAAGGTGAATCAAAAGAATATTATTTATATTGAGGTAGCTATGTTGATGATGGGTCAAAATCTCAATTGAAATATAATAACGGTATGAAGTTGAATGTTACATTTAAAGAACCTGAAAATAAATCTTAATATTGAATATACTAAAATATTTTTAATTAAATATTTTAGTTTTTATTTTATTTAATATTAAATTTTTAAAGTCTTTATTTTTCTTTTGAGAAAAAATAATTTTTCAAAAATATTATTAATAAAATTAAGCCTCCCAATAAAGGAACTTGACTAATTAAAATTCATTTAATACTTATGTTATTTTTATTTTTATCATAAAATGTATTTGTATAAATAAATATACAAGTACTTATAGAAATAAAACTTAAATAAGGTATGAGTATTGTTAAAAAAATTAAAAAATAATTATTTAATAAATCAAAATTATTTAAAAACTTAGGTAGTCAAATTATTATTATAATTAAAACTGCGGAAATTAAACTATTTAACAAAAAAATCAAAGTTCTTTTGAGCAAACTAAGTTATTTTTATAATTATCAAATACTTTTTCATCTTCATCATCTAATTTTTTAAGCTCATCAATGTATTTTTTTCAAAAATATATTAATAAGTTTCCTATTAAAGATAAAAAGATAAAAAACTTTAATTGCTTGATAAGTTTGAAAAAAGCTTATTTTATATTTTTGTAATCAAAATTTAGTATAAAAAATAAATAATGCACCAGATATAATCATACATCCTGCAAATACAAGCAAAATACTGTAAATAGCATTTTTTATTATTTCGTTTTCTAAAATAATTTTATCTTTAACATAAAAAGCAATCAAAACACCTAATAAGACAAGACTTGTAATTAATAGATTTCTTCATTTGTATATTTTTAATTTTTTGTTTTCTTGTTTCATGCTTAATCCAAATAATTTTTATTATATTTTTTTTATTTTCTTATCGACTACTCCTTTTTTGATCAGGCCAAAAAAACAAATTAGAGATCCACTAAAAATAAACAATCCGCTTATTCCACAAAAAGTAAATAGTAAACCTGTTATTAAAACTCAAGTTCCATTTTCAGATCTTGTATTTGAGACTATAAATGGAATAGATGAAATAAAAATTAATAAAAATCCAATAACAATGCCCAAAATGGACCCAATATTTTTCATTAGTTTTAATTTTAAATTTATTAATACTAAATATACTGTAATTATAGTTAGAACGATTAAGAGCACAATAAAAAAATAGGTTCCAATGTTTTGAATATTATTTAAAGTTTTTTCAACTAGTGATGCTAATCATTCGCCAATAAACTTTATGCTCATTAAACTGCTTACAATAATTTTTTTAATACTCATCATAACAATAGATAAACACATTAAAGGAATTATTGAAGATAAGATTAAATTACAACCGATATTTGATAAAGTTTTTCCTGTTCTTATCATTTTGAACCTCCTTAACTAAATAATATCTTAATGAAAACAAATAAAATAAAATAAAAAAATCTCCATACTTAATTGTATGGAGATAATAGATTTAAATTTTTTTTAAATTATTCAATAATTGAAATAACGCTTCCAGCACCAATTGTTCTTCCACCTTCACGGATTGAGAATTTAGTACCTTGTTCAACAGCGATTGGTTTAATTAATTCAACAATTAATTCAACGTTATCACCAGGCATAACCATATCAGTTCCTTCTGGTAATTTTACTTCACCTGTTACATCTGTTGTACGGAAGTAGAATTGTGGACGGTATTTATTAAAGAATGGTTTATGACGTCCACCTTCTTCTGAAGTTAAAGCATAAACTGAAGCATTTAATCTTGTGTGTGGCTTAATTGTTCCTGGTTTAGCAAGAACTTGTCCACGTTCGATATCTTCTCTGTTAACACCTCTTAATAAAGCTCCAACGTTATCTCCAGCCTCAGCAAAGTCTAGTAATTTTCTAAACATTTCTAATCCTGTAACAACAACTTTTTTGCTTTCTTCATGAAGTCCCACAATTTCAACTTCTTCGTTAACTTTAATAACTCCTCTTTCAACTCTACCTGTAGCAACTGTTCCACGTCCTGTAATTGTGAATACGTCTTCTACTGGCATTAAGAAAGTTTTGTCTTTGTCACGTGTTGGAGTTGGAATGTAATCATCAACTGCGTTCATTAATTCTTCAACTTTAGCAACTCATTGTGCTTCACCGTTTAATGCACCTAATGCAGATCCTTTAATAACTGGTGCTCCGTCTCCATCGAAGTCATAACTTGATAATAAGTCTCTAACTTCCATTTCAACTAAGTCAACTAATTCTTCATCATCAACCATGTCACATTTGTTTAAGAATACAACGATTGCTGGAACTCCAACTTGTCTTGATAACAAGATGTGTTCTCTTGTTTGTGGCATAGGTCCGTCAGTTGCAGCAACAACTAAAATAGCCCCATCCATTTGTGCAGCTCCTGTAATCATGTTTTTAACATAATCGGCATGACCTGGACAGTCTACGTGTGCGTAGTGTCTTTTATCTGTTTTATATTCAACGTGAGTTGTATTAATAGTAATACCACGTTCTCTTTCTTCAGGAGCGTTGTCGATATTTGCATAATCTTTAAATTCTGCTCCTCCTTTTTCGGCTAATACTTTTGTAATAGCAGCTGTTAAAGTAGTTTTACCGTGGTCAACGTGTCCAATGGTACCAATGTTAACGTGAGGTAAACTACGGTCAAATGATTCTTTTGCCATTTTGATTTCTCCCTTTCATTTTTGAATTTGCGACAAATGTCTTACTTAATTGTAATTTATTTTTGTCAAAATACAATACTTTTTTTATTTTGATAAATATTTTTATTTACCAGCTTTTTTAATAATTTCTTCTGCTATGCTTTTTGGAGCTTCATTATAGTGACTGAAAATCATAGTGTAATTTCCACGTCCTTGAGTAAATGATCTTAACTCTGTTGCATAACCAAACATTTCTGATAATGGTACTTTTGCTTTAACAGTTTGCGCATTACCTCTTTGTTCTGAACCTTCAATTAATCCACGTTTAGATGAAATATTTCCCATTACATCTCCGTAATATTCATCAGGAACAGTTACTTCAACTGACATAATTGGTTCTAAAATAACTGGTTTAGTTCTTTTTGCAGATTCTTTTAATGCCATTGAAGCAGCAATTTTATATGCCATTTCATTTGAGTCAACGTCGTGATATGATCCATCAACTATTGTTGCTTTAACATCGATCATTGGATAACCAGCAATAATACCATTTTCTAAAGCATTAATTAACCCTACTTTTGCAGCATTAATATATTCTTTTGAAATTTTTCCTCCAACAATTTTGTCAACTCACTCAAATCCTTTATCAGGGTTTGGTTCAAATTCAATAACAACGTGTCCATATTGCCCACGTCCCCCTGATTGTTTAACATATTTTCCTTCCGCTTTTGTAGCTTCACGAATAGTTTCACGATAAGAAACTTGAGGTGCACCAACATTAGTTTCAACTTTAAATTCACGTTTCAAACGATCAACAATGATATCTAAGTGTAACTCACCCATACCTGCTATAATTGTTTGTCCTGTTTCTTCGTCAGTATAAGTTCTAAATGTTGGATCTTCTTCTGATAATTTGTTTAAAGCAATACCTAATTTTTCTTGGTCTGCTTTTGTTTTTGGTTCTAAAGCTAAGTGAATAACTGGTTCTGGGAATATCATTGATTCTAAAATAATAGGATTTTTTTCATCTGATAATGTATCTCCAGTTGTTGTGTCTTTTAAACCAACTGCTGCTGCAATATCTCCTGCATAAACTTCTTCAATTTCTTCACGGTTATTTGCATGCATTTTTAAAAGTCTTCCGACTCTTTCTTTTTTGTCTTTTGTTGCATTTAATACATAACTTCCTTTATTTAATATTCCTGAATAAACTCTAAAGAATGTTAATTTCCCAACAAATGGGTCTGTCATAATTTTAAACGCTAAAGCTGAGAATGGTTCTTCATCTGAAGAATGTCTTTCTGCTTCTGTTCCATCTAACAAATGCCCTTTAATTGAAGGAACATCTAATGGTGAAGGTAAGTAATCAACAACTGCGTTTAATAATAATTTAACACCTTTGTTTTTAAAAGCACTCCCTGCTAGTACTGGGAAGAATTCTGCTGAAATAACACCTTTACGGATTGCATATTTTAATTCTGGAATTGAGATTTCTTGTCCATCTAAAAACTTCATTAATAATTCTTCATCATATTCAACTGCTGTTTCAATTAGTTGAGCTCTTAAAGTTTCTGCTGTATCTTTTAAGTCAGCTGGGATTTCGATTTCTTTTGCGATTTCTTCAGCTGCACCATCAAAGTGTCATGCTTTCATTTCAACTAAATCAATAATCCCATCAAATTGATCTTCTGCTCCAATTGGTAGTTGTATTGGTGCTGCTTTAGCTCCCAATCTTGACCCAATTGTTTCTACTGAGTATAAGAAGTCTGCCCCAGTTTTATCCATTTTGTTAACAAATACAATTCTTGGAACTTTATAAGTAGTTGCTTGTCTTCAAACAGTTTCAGTTTGAGGTTCAACCCCACTTTGTCCATCTAAAACTGCTACTGCTCCATCTAAAACTCTTAATGATCTTTCAACTTCAACTGTGAAGTCAACGTGACCAGGAGTATCAATGATGTTAAATCTGTGATCAGCTCAAAAAGCTGTTGTTGCAGCAGAGGTAATAGTAATACCACGTTCTTGTTCTTGTGCCATTCAATCCATTTGTGATTCACCTTCGTGAGTTTCACCAATTTTGTGAATTTTACCTGTATGGAACAAAATACGTTCTGTTGTTGTTGTTTTACCAGCATCGATATGAGCCATAATACCAAAGTTACGGGTCATATCTAAACTAAATTCTCTTGCCATATTTATTTCTCCTATGTATATTTATGATAAATATTATCAACGATAATGTGCAAATGCTTTGTTTGCTTCTGCCATTTTGTGAGTATCCTCACGTTTTTTAACAGAACCACCAATACCATTTGATGCGTCAATAATTTCATTTGCTAATCTATCGATCATTTCTTTTTCATTTCTTAATCTTGAATAGTTAATTAATCATCTTAATGCTAAAGTAACTTTTCTATCTCCAGAAACTTCGATTGGAACTTGATAGTTAGCTCCACCAATACGACGAACTTTTAGTTCTAAATGGGGTTTAATATTTTCGATTGCTTTATTAAAAACTTCGATTGGACTTACTCCACTTTTTTCTTTGATTTTATCAAAAGCCTTATATAGAATGTGTTGTGCTGTACCTCTTTTACCATCCAACATAATTTTATTAACTGCTCTAGTAACTAGTTTTGAGTTATAAATTGGATCTGGTAGCACATCTCTTTTTTCTGCTTGATGTTTACGCATTGAGTTGTATTCCTTTCTTTATATTTATTTTATTTTTAGTTGTGTACACTCTTATTTTTTTTCTTTAGGACGTTTTGTACCGTATAAAGAGCGACTTTGCATTCTTCCATTAACTCCAGTTGTATCTAAAGTTCCACGGATTATGTGGTAACGTACCCCAGGTAAATCTTTTACCCTTCCACCACGAATTAAAACAACACTATGTTCTTGTAGGTTGTGACCTTCTCCTGGAATATAAGCTGTAACTTCCATTCCATTTGTTAATCTAACCCTTGCATATTTACGTAAAGCTGAGTTTGGTTTTTTAGGTGTCATTGTTGCAACCCTTGTACAAACTCCTCTTTTTTGAGGAGAAGATATTTTAGTAACTTTTTTTAATAAAGTGTTAACTCCTCTATTTAAAGCAGGTGCTTTAGTTTTTCAAGTTTTTGCTTTTCTTGGTTTTTTAACTAATTGATTAATTGTTGCCATTTTGGTTTCCTCATTTCCACTATACCGAGTGTATTGTTTCACACACAAAATAAATTATATATTAAAATAAACAGTTTTTGTATTATTTTGTAAATAATTTATTCCAATTTACAATTAATATTAATAAATCAAATCTTTTTAAATTTTTTATAATTCTAACATATTTGCTATTTCTATTAGTAGTTTTTCAATATTTTGTTTGCTAACTCCTGATGTTGGAATAATTATTTTATCACCAGTTGTTTCTTTTAAAAGATTAAAGTTATTTATCGATCCTTCCATATCCATTTTATTAGCAATAATTATTTCTTTTTTGTTAAGTAAATCTAAATCAAAATTCTTTAATTCATTTTTGATAATATTGTAATTTCTAATTATATTATTGTCAATACTTTTAATACTCATATCAATAATGTGACATATTATTTTACATTTTTTAATATGATTTAAAAATTCTATACCTAATCCTTTGCCTAAATATGCCCCTTTAATTAAGCCGGGTAAGTCTGCAACTATAAAAGAACGGTTATATTTATCTTTACTAATACCTACGTGGGGTTTTAGTGTAGTAAAAGGATAATCTGCTACTTCTGGTTTAGAATTAGAAATAGCTCTTAACATTGTTGATTTTCCAGCGTTTGGTAAACCTACAAAACCAACATCAGCTAAAACTTTTGTTTCTAATTTTATTTTTATATTTTGACCAATTTGACCTTTTTCAAATTTGTATTTATCAGTTTTATCTTTTTTAAACTTTAAGTTTCCAAATCCTCCCTTTCCTCCCTTAGCAACAATAAAATTGCTGTTTTCTTTATTAATTGTTGTTATATAATTGTTATTTTCATCATACACTTCAGTGTCGTTTGGAACTTTTAAAAAAATACTTTTAGCATTTTTGCCGTGTTTATTTTTTATATCTCCATTTGAGCCGTTTTTAGCAATATAAATTTTTTTATTTTTTAAATCCATTAATGTTTTTAAATTTGAATCACAAATTAATATAATATCTCCTCCATTACCACCATTTCCTCCGTTTGGTGTATTTCCTTTAAATTCATCAAATGATAAAGCGCCATTACCACCATTTCCAGCAATTAGATGAATTTTTGCAACATCTATAAATCTCATATTTCCTCCTTAAATAAACAAAAAAATCTAACTCTTGTTAGATTTAATATTTTAGCTTATTAGAAAAATAACAACTTTTGTTGTTTTAATTAATTTCAAATAAGACTACTGATGTTGACATTGTTTTGTTCCTCCGTTAGGATTAATAATTTTTAATAAACATTAATTGTTGGTACGATTTTATTGAATACTTCTTCTGGCATTAGCCCTTCTTGCTTTGGATATGTTAATACTAGTCTTGTAAAAAATGCAAGTAAATAAAATGCATTAGCATAATCCATTAGCATATCAAATTTTTCTTTTGTTCAATTGATAGATTTTGTTTCACTTAATTTTTTATATCCTAAAAAATATGATTCAAAAAAGTCTATTAGATTTTGAACTAAATCTCTAAAAGCTTGATCTGCAGGAATATCTACTATTCTTTTTAGAGTATTATTAATATTTTCAAAGATATTAAGTTCTTTGTCTATTTCATAACGATTTTGATAAGCTTCAATTAGTTCGTTTGATTTTGTTCCAAATGCTTGTAAAGTGGTAGTTACAATTATGTCTAACCCACCCATTTCTTTAACAATACCTTTTTCTAGTTTTTCTTTTTCTAAATTATTGTCTAAAGATAATATTACAACAACTGCATTTTGAAAAATTGCCATCATATGATTTAACAATACTAACTTATCAGAATTTTCATTCTCTGATTTTCATTCACTTAGAGATTTATCAAAAGTAATTCCAAAAGTATCTAAATCCTCTTTATTAGTAATATTTTTTAAGTTTGAAAATAGTTCTTTCATAATTTTAGGAACCACAAAATCCTTTTCAACGTTGTTTAAGAAATTGTTGTAGACTTCATTTACAGCACTTGTAATAATCTTTTCATATTCAATAGGTTTTATTTCTTTTTGCATTTTCTATACTCTTTTCTATACATTTAATAAATGCTTTGATTTTGTTATTATAATAACATATAAGAAAAAAGGAGGCAATGTTATGGTTTGAGGTGAATCAAATTCAAGAGAATTTCTAGATTGAGCTGATTATTGTCGAGATAACGCATTAAAATCAAGAAATATAACAAAAACAGGAGGAATAAATTTTACAAATGATAAAAATCATATTCAATTTCAAGCGGCTAAAGTTCAACTACTAGATATAATTCAAAAAGCAAGAACCATTAGTGTTCAACAACTTTATAATGATATGCCTACAAATTTACTTTCTAATCCAACTATTAAGCATGTCATTTTGCAACTTTATTTTGAAGATAATTTAACAATTCAAGGACAAACAAAAAACAATAGTGATAGAGAAACTAATTTTGTTTTAACATTTGTAAAAAAACAAATAAAGCCAAAAGAAGTAAAACCAGTTTATCAAGGAGAAAAAAAACAGTCAAATATTGAAGATTTAATTGATAACTCTTGAAGCGCTACAGGTAGAAAACTTGGTTTTGATAAAAAAGAAAAACCAAGTCGAGAAAATTTAAATATAAGTCTAAAAAGAACTCCTAAACCAACAATTAATACACCAGGAGAAAAGCCAGTTATTGATGTTAGACAAAAAGTTGAAGTTCCAAAAAAAGTTGATCCTATTGTTGTGACTATGCCTAAAGAAGAAGCGCCAAAGGTTGAGCAAAATATAACTTATATTCAAATTCCAAAACCAAAACCTGAAATAATTGAACCAAAAAAAGTTATTCCTGCTGTAAAAATTAATCCTGAATATAGACCGCAAGTCAAAGAAGAAGTTTATATTGAAGATAAAGTATTTTATGGATTGAGCGCATATGAATTATATTATTTAGGAGCATTTTTAAGTGATGCTTTTAGACTAGAATCAACAAAAAAAGAATTAATCAAATCAACAAAAGAACTAGTATATACAAAAGCAGATATTAACTATTTAACTAATAAAGAAGATATCGGTTTGGGTTACAAAATTGTAGCTGGTGTTTTATGCTTAATTGTGGTTGGGGCATTTATGTTTGCTGCAGCTAATAAAAACAAAATTAAAAAATCAGCAACCAAAGATTATAATAAAGAGTTAAAACAATCTGGTTATGATAAATTAAAAACCGATTTAAAGATAAAGTATCCAAATATATTAATGTTTTAAAACACTTTTATAAGTGCTTTTTTACAAAAAAAACAAACTGTTTAAACAGTTTGTTTTTGATTCTATATATTAGAGTTTTTATAGTTTGATTTAACTATTTTTCTTTCCCCTTTTATAATTTTTAATTCACTTATTAAGTTTTTAAGTTGCAATTTTGCCCCTTTAATTTTTTCTTTTTGTTTAGAAATTTCTTTTTCTTTATCTGAATATTTAGTATCAACTGATGCTAACTTTTCTTTTAATTCGTCTTTTGTCATATTTTCTCCTTGCTATAATATGTGTAAAGTTTAACAATTTTTTAAAACATTATCAAGAGCAAATCTTGATAAATAATTAACTCTAAAAGTATCAATCATTATACTATTAATTATAACTTGTAAAATTAATAAAATTTTTTTAAGTTTAATTCTTTGTATTCTGATTGTTATTAATAAAAATTAATTGCTCTACATCATCTTTGTTTAAAACTTTTATTACAAATTTATGAGTAAAAATAACTATTGGTACAATTATATTACTCATTATCAAAATGTAAGTTATAGATAAATAACAGAGCGCTTTATGTAGTTTTGGGTTTTTGTAAATTAAAATATTTATTACTAATACAATTTGAGTTATTGTTATGTATAGACTATAAATGAATATAATTACGCATAAATAAATTGAAAACTTTTCATATTCGCCTTCTTTTAATATTGTTAATAAATAAGGAGCGTTGAATATCATAAGTAAGATGCATATGTTTATAAAAGTGAAATCAAAAATATTTGTTTCTGGTGGCAAAGAAAAATCCATAGTAGCTAGCAAAATAATTCCAAATATTAATAAAAAAATATTATTAACCAGTAAAATTATTAAAAATATTGCAAGATTTTTTGAGTATCCATCTCTAATTTTTGGCTCTTTTTTTATAATCATAAGTTCACCTTTATTATTCTAATTATATAAAAAAATCTCTTAAAGAGATTTTTTATACAACACAAGCATCACACTCGTAGTTTTCGCTGTCTTCTAAAACTTCTTGTCTTACTCTTACATAATAGATTGAAGCACAACCTTGTTTAAACGCTTTAATATAAGCTTTGTTTAAGTCACGTGTTGTTGCTGTATCTGTCATAAATAAAGTAAGTGATATTGCTTGATCTACGTGTTGTTGAGCTGCTGCACATATATCGATAATTGGGTTTGGACCAACTTCATATGCACCTAATGCATAATATGCCATATTTTCAAAATTAATATTATATGCAGGAACATATATTCTTCCTAATTTACCTTCTTTTCTTGTTTCGACAGGTGCCACAACTGGTTGTAAACTTGGTGTACATGAAGATAAATAACTAATTGATCCAGTTGGAGCAACAGCCATTAGGTGAGAGTTTGCTATTCCATTAACTTTAATATCTTCTACTAAGTCAATTCAATCTTGTCTTGTTGGTATTGTTACATTATATTTTTTAAATAATTCTTTTACTGTTACTGATTCTGGAGTTCATTTTTCTTCTTCACAATTTGTATATTTTTCAAAATAACTTCCATCAGCAAAAGCAGATGTTTTAAATGATTTAAAAGGACCATACTCTTTTGCTAAACGATTTGATGCTTTAAATGCATGAAAAGCCATTGTATAGAAAAAGATATTAGTAAAATCAACTGCTTCTTTTGAATTGTAATAAATGTGGTTTGTTGCTAAAAATCCGTGTAAATTCATCGCCCCAAGACCAACCGCATGGTTGTTTTCATTACCTTTTTTAATTGAAGGTGCACTTGATAAATTACTTGCTCTTGAAACATAATCTAATGCACATATTGATCTAAAAATTACATCAGAAAATTCTTGTCCACTTTCCATAGTTTTTGCAATATTTAAACTACCTAAGTTACAACAAATATCTTCTCCTAATTTACTAAATCCTAAGTCTTCAGTAAATTCACTTGGTGTGCTAACTTGAACAATTTCACTACATAGATTACTCATAACAATTCTTCCTTGATTTGCATGAGCATTTCTGTTGTTAACAGTATCGTCAAATAAAATGTAAGGATAACCACTTTCAAAATGTAATTCTGCAATAGTTTGAAATAGTTTTCTAGCGTTTATAAAAGTTTTTTTAATTTCTGGATTTTCTAACATATTGTAATATTCTTGTGTTATTGAAATATCAGACATTGGTTTTTTATAAACTTTTTCAACATCATAAGGACTAAATAAAGCCATTTCTTCATTTTTCTTAGCTAACTCAAAAGTAATATCTGGAATAACAACTCCTAAAGATAGTGATTTAATTCTAATTTTTTCATCAGCATTTTCTCTTTTTGTATCTAAGAAACTCATAATATCTGGGTGATGAGCATGTAAATAAACTGCTCCTGCACCTTGTCTTTGGCCTAATTGATTAGCATATGAAAATGAGTCTTCTAATATTTTCATAACAGGTATAACCCCTGTTGCTTGGTTTGCTATTTTTTTAATTGGTGCTCCATACTCTCTTAGGTTAGTTAAACATAAAGCAACTCCACCACCTCTTTTTGAAAGTTGTAATGAAGTAGTTACTGCTCTACCAATTGATTCCATATTGTCTTCTACTCTTAACAAATAACATGATACATATTCTCCACGTTGTTGTTTTCCTGCATTTAAAAATGTTGGAGTAGCTGGTTGAAATCTTCCTAACATAATTTGTTTCATTATTGCTTGAGCATTATCAAAGTTTCCATTCCCTAAGAAAAGAGCGTTCATAATAACTCGATCTTCATAGTTTTCTAGGTATTGTTTACCATCAAAAGTTTTTAGCCCATAAGCATTATAAAATTTTAATGCCCCCATAAAACTTGGAAACTCTCTTTTAAAACCATATGCTTCTTTAGTAAGTTGATCAATTTGTTCAATTGTATATTTTTCAATCACTTCTTTTTCATAATAATTATTTTCTACAAGATACTTAATTCTTTCCTTTGTTGAATTAAATTTCATTGTGTTTGGTTCAATATGGTTTTTTAAATATGATTTAGCAGCATCAATATCTAATTTAAAATTATCTTCTCCCTTTACAGAAAATAATTTTGCTCTAGCATTAAGTGTTATATACTCATCAGATTCTTTTGTTCCTGATAAAGTTAATACTTTGTCTTTTGTTTCCATAAGTTCTCCTATTCTTTTCAAAAATTTATTAGTATATTTTTGATTTCAATTAAATCGTGTTCTGTACCTAACAATTCAAACTGATACAATAACGGAACTTGTAATTTTTTTGAAATTATTGGTCCTGCAATTGCATAAGTATCACCAAAGTTTGTGTTTCCTGAAGCAATAACTCCCCTACAAAAACTTCTATTAGTTTTATCATTTAAAAACTTTATTACTTGTTTAGGAACGGCACCTGCTGTAATATTTCCTCCGCCCGCGTATGTTGGTGTAATTAATACATAGTCTTGATTTACTTCAAGTTTTTCATCTTCGTAATAAGGGATTCTTAAATTAGGAAGATTTAGCTTTTGCATAAATCTGTGTGTGTTATTTGAAATAGAAGAGAAATACACTATCATTATTTCTCCTTTTGGCTTTACAACATTATCACTTGTAACTCTAATTACATCATCGTGCATTATTCAAATTCTCAATCTTCGTCAAGTGTTTCTTCTGTAACACCCATAACATATGATGAACCGTTTCCTGAGAAAAAGTCATGATTTTCATCTGCTCTAGCTGATAATTGTGTAAATATTTCTGGTTCAATTCTTGTTTCTTCTTCAGTAAAAGGTGATTCATAACCTAAATTTTGTAAGAATTTACCTGCATTATAAACGCTAAATCTAATAGCATCTTCTGCAAGTCCAAATCCATCATATAGTTCATACAAATAGGCTTTTTCTAAATCAATTAATTTGTATAGTAATTCAAAAACAAAATCTTTCATTTCAGCTTTTTTCTCTTCGCTAAAATTTTCAATTTTTCTTTGGAATTTATACCCGCTGTAGTAGTTGTGAATAACTTTATCTCTAAGGATTAGTCTAATAATGTCAGAAGTATTTGGTAATTTACTTCTAGAAGATAGATAAAATGGTAAATAAAACCCTCCGTACAATAAAAACCCTGGCATTAAAGCAGCTGCAACTTTTGATTTTAATGGGTCGTTCCCAGTATAGTAAGGTATTAATTCCTTTGCTCTTTCTTGCAAAGACTTACAATTTATTACTCATTCATGCGCTTCTTCGATTTGATCACTAGAACACAAAGTTGAAAATATAGTTCCATAACTTCTAGCGTGGACCGCTACCATAAAGGCAAAATTTGAATAAATTACTTGTTCATGGTCAGTTAAAGAATAATCAATTTGAGCAACATCTCCGATTGTTGCTTGAATGGTATCCAATAATGTCAAACCTGTAAAAGTTCTTGTTATTAATTGTTGTCATTCTGGAGTTAATTCTGATCAAGATTTAAGGTCATTTGAAACAGGGATTTTTTCTGGTAATCAGAAATTTTGAGTAATTCTGTTTCATACTTCTAAATCTTTTTCGTCATTGATTACATTTCAATTAACTGATCGCATTTTTCCTTTAAAACCGTTTAAAGCATATTCTAAAGGTGAAACAGAGTCAGCATAATAACTATTTTTTTGTTTTGCCATTGTAGCGTTTCCTTTCTTAACTAAAATTGTGATATTAAATCTATAGCATTTTTAATCACTTTTATAACAACTAATAACAGCTTAGTCTATAAAGATATTAAAAAAGCACATATATAAAATGTCCTTTTTTAATTCTGACAAACCGAATTGGAAGAAGATGGGTGTAAATTGAGTATTTAAATTGTTATTATAATATATCTTGAATTATTTTTTTAATTACTATCGATACTAAGTATTTGAATTACCCCTAAATTCATGCTGTTTAGTTGCAAGAATATATTACTATGAAAAATATAAAAAAGATAATCAAATTAGTAAAATTAAAAAATTTTTGCTAAAATTAGATTTTCCAGAGATTTTTTAGGTTTTTCATACTCTTGAAATACCTGATTTTCTCTAACATTTAAAATAAACAAGTTTCTCATTTTAATTTCTCTAGATGTTTCGATTAAAATTTTATTTAAGTATAAATTTGCATTATTTTTTTCTAAATAATTAGTTTTGCTTGTTTTTAACTCTACTTGGATATAATCACTATTTGTTTTCATTAAAATATCTACTTTTCCAATAAAGGGTTTATTAAAGTCTCTATTTAAAAAGACTCGATTTGCAAAAATTTCTTTTACATCAAATTTATATATCATATTATTAAGTTCAGTAATAAATCTTTTTGTGATATTAATATGATTTTTATTAGTGCACTTGGTTTCTTCAAGTTTTAATGTTTTGTTTTGTTTATTGTAAATACTTTTATAAACTCTTTTTTTAACACATTCTTGCATGCTTATTGCATTATTTATTATTTCTTGATTAAGTTTTTCTACATAGGGAAAAGTTTCTAGTAAAATATCATACGTATTAAGCATGTTAATTTCTCCATTTCTTAAGTTTTTTAATAATTTTTGTAAATAGATGTTTTTTGGCTCTATTTCTTTAATAACCAAGAATTTTTGTTTTACATAATCTCATTTCACATATTTACTTATTTCGTTTAGTGCTATTGTTTTCATAGATATATAATATAAAAAAATAATGGATTAAACCATTATTTTTGATTATATGTATGTCTTTTTGTTAAAGTATCGATAATTGATCTTGGATTAGTTTGTTTCATATTACCAACAGCATTACTAATTTTATCAAGTTGTTTAGTTATTTGATCAAATTGAGTTTTTAATGCATTTATTCCATCATTATTATTTAAAGAATTAATAACTGATTCTAGTTTTTCCATTCTTTTTTCTAAATCCATAACCATAGAATTATCAACTATTGTTGATCTTATGTTTGTTGATTTTTCAATGCTTTCGTGTATTAATGAAACTTCTTCATAATCGTCATTATAATTATTTTTAAAGTTTTTAATTGGGCTTAATTGTTCATTGCCACTAAAAACCTCTAACGCGTTTACTTTTTCATCTATCTCGTTTAAGTTTCAATTATTTATATCTTCATAATTTTTACTTATATTTGAATCGTTTTCAAATTCACTTAAACTTTCTTTATATCCATCATTGTTTTCAAAAACGCGTTTTGGAGCTGTGAAACTTTCAAAAGTATCGTCATTTTTATGGTTAAGTACATTTTGATTTTCTAGATCCAGCTTGTCTAATTCATTGATAGTATTATCATTGTTTTTTAATTCTGTTATGCTATTGATTTCATTTTCTTCATAAATTGAAGCTGATATTTTGTCATCATTAGTTTCTTTTAGTTGATTAATATCAAATACATTTTCTTCACTATCTAAATCTATAAATTTTGGTGGAGCAGATATTGTTCCTAAAGTTGTTCCGTTTTGTTCTGCTATTTTTGCTAAATTTTCAGCTTGTTTTTGTTTTTTAGCAGCAACCTCGGGTAATTTGTTTTCAACTACAAAGTTTTTATCATTTAAAACTTCTTCAAGTGGAGTATCAATAACATTTTCAACACTATCAAGTTGTGTTAAAGAATTATTAATCGCGTTTTCTTGATAATCTGAAAGACTTTCTTCGTAAGTTGAGATTGCTTGTCTATCCTCACCAAATTTGGTTTGTTGATCAGTATCAAATATACTTTTTTCACTATCTAAATCTATAAATTTTGGTGGAGCAGATATTGTTCCTAAAGTTGTTCCGTTTTGTTCTGCTATTTTTGCTAAATTTTCAGCTTGTTTTTGTTTTTTAGCAGCAACCTCGGGTAATTTGTTTTCAACTACAAAGTTTTTATCATTTAAAACTTCTTCAATTGAAGTGCTGTCAATTTGATTATCAGAAAGAATTAAATCATTTAACTCATAATTTACAGAATGACCAATATACTTTTCTAATCCTTCTTTATAATCTTTATTTAAGTTAGCTTCAATTTTAGTTTGAGGCAGCTCAAATTTTTGCTCTTCTAATTTTGAAGATTGTTCATAAGTTTCTACTGCTTCTAGTAAAATTGGTGGAGCAGATATTGTTCCTGTTCCTGTTGACTTTTCTTGTTCTTTTTTTTGTTTTTTAGCAGCTACTTCTTGTAACATATCTTTTTCAATAAAGTTTTTATCAGTATAAACTAATTCTTTATCGGCATCAGCTTTTTGTTCACTTATTTTTAAATCGTTAAAATCAATGTTTATTGCATAAGCCATGTATTCTTTAATTTGATTCTCATATTGTTTTGTTATTAAGTTTGGTAATTGTTCATTTGTGAGTTTTTCGCTTAGTTCTTGGGGAACACCTGGTTTATTATTACCGCTATATCTTTCATGAAGATTTTCAATATTTTCATCAAAAGCAGATGATAGGTCTCCATCAAAAGCAGATGTAGCTTCATCAATTGGGCTTGACTTAAAGTTTGTTTTCAATGTTTCTTCATTTTCTTCGATATCGTTAAATTCTTCTTCTAGAATTACTTCAACTCCATCAATGTCATTTCATGAAAAATAACTAAGTTTATATTCTTCTGGTAGATTTAGTTTTGCAGCTACCTCATTAACATCGTTAATTTTTTTGTTTAAATATTTTTCTAAATCACTTTTTTGTTTTGGTTCTAAATATTCTGATCTTCTTAATAGCTCAGATTTTTCAAAATTAATTTTATCTTTATTTGCTTTTCAAAAATTATATTTTTTAATTAATTTTGTTGATTTATTAATATGTTCTATCTCACTTGAGCTAGGGTTTGGCAACGCAGAATTATCAGTTATTTTTACTTTCTCATTTTGGACCTGGTGCACCTTTTTTAACTGGTTTTGCACGACCAAATCTACGTTGCCAATTGACTTTCCCTCTTTGCTTACCTCTCTTTCAAATTTTCTTTCTTCTTTGTAAATTGAAATCAGGTTTCTTTCCTCAGCATAGTTATTTAATGCTTCAGAATCGAATAAAACAGCTTCTAATAATATTCAAGCTAATATTAATGTTGCTGAGAAAATTAATATTATAACTTGTCCATATAGTACTCCTAAAATTGGAAGTAAAACAATTAAAGCTTTAACATAAGGTTTTGAAATTTTTTGACGTTTTTTAGCTCTTACAAGCTCCACTATTGAAATGGTGTATAGCAATAATGCTACTGCAATCATTACAGCCGCTATAACTATTACAACTGTGTTTGAAATACTTCCACTTAGAACATTGTTTAAAGTTATTGAAGATTTTCCTGATGTAAAGAATGGCAAACCATAAGGTTGGTTTGAAAAAAAGTTAAAAAGTTTTACCATGAAATCACTTGATGATCATAGCTTTATTAGTAGTGATAGCACTCCAAAACTTAATAAGAATGTTGCGCCAACCATAACTGATGACCATGCAAGTATTATTAGTAATAAAAACATATTTGGTTCCTCCTATTTATTTAATTTGCTTCAATCACCAGTTACTTTTAAAAAGTTTTCGTCTTTTTTATGCCCTGGTGCATAATTTTTATCGTTTACATCGATACTTGGTCTTGATGCAAAAGTTGATGCCATGTTTTGAAGTCTATTTTGAACTTCATCATAACTCCTTGGATCATTAACTGCAGGGTTTGCAATTAATCCCGGTCTATTAATATTTAAGTCATTTCTATAACTTTGTTTAAAGTTGTGATCTTCATTATTGTTTTCAGCTAGAATTGCAGGGTTAAACCCAACTCTTCCACCTTGTCTTTCCAATCTTTCAATCTCTTCTAATTTTTCTCTTTCTTTTATTTCTTGTTCTTTTCTTTTTAAGTTTAAATCAACTCTAATTCGAATACTTTTATCAATTCCTGAATCGTGTTCTTCAGTAGGCTCTTCAATTTGCAAGTTTGTTGGAAAACCAAAGTTGAATTTATCATTATAACTATTGTAAAAAGAATTTGAAAAATTCTGTAACCCCCCAGGTGGGGAGCTTACTTGAGAACTTTGACTCAAGAATTCTTGATTAATTTTAGGATTCATTGACCCTAAAGGCGAAGCTATTGTGTTGTTTATATTTTGTTGATTTATTTCTAAATTTGAGTTTGCTTCTGCTCAATTAGAATTTGGTATGATTTGTTCTAGACCGCTTGGGTCTTTATTGAGATTGTTTTTTTCTTGAAAAAAATCTTTTTGCTCTGTTGGAAATAACAATAAATCGTCATTTTTTTCTTTTTCTACATTTTGATTTTCATAAATTTCTTCTAAATCATTACCTTCAATAAGTTCTTTTTGCTTTGTACTTTGATAAACTCTATAATCTATCAAGCTATTAAGTTTATGAATTTTATTATTTTCTTGCAATTCTATTAAAAAGTCTTTATTTAAACTAAATATAAATTTCAATGAGCTAACTTTTCTAAATAATTTATGTAAAAAGGTTAAAGTTTCAAAAATTTGTTCTTGTGATATTTTTTCAAAACTATTTAAAGCAATAAAAAAGGATTTATCTATAAGGCTATAACTTTTTAAAACCTGATTAAATTCTTCTTTAATTGAACCTAATGGGTCAAATATATCCATCTCTTCAATAATTTCATCAACTTCAGAGTCGGTTTTTGCATATTCAGTAGCAACTAAGAATAATGATGTTTTTTCTCATAATATTCTTTTATCTTCAAGATCTATATTTGGTAAACCACAAATTATTTGTTTAAGTAAGAACAAGAACGGAGAACTATATAGATATATCTCTTCCATATCAATCTCAAAAACTTTATCTAAATCAATTTCGTTTACAATTTCACTTAATAAAAAATCTTTATTTTTTTTGCTTGAAATTACACTATAGAATTGTTTTTTTAATTTGTTATCATTAATGTTTATTAGTAGTTCATTCACTAATAAAGATTTATGTTTAATTTGTATTATTTCATCAACTTCTTTAAGCTCTTTTTTATTTTTTTCGCTTCTATTAATATCATCTAATATTGTTTTAGAAGTTTTTATATCTGTTGATTTTTTAGTTTCTTCTGTATTTTCAAAGTTTTTTGCTATATCTTTAAAACTGAATTCATTCCCTAAGTTTGGTTGTTCCATGAAGTTTGGTTGTTGATTAAATTTTGGTTGTTCCATGAAGTTTGGTTGTTGATTAAAACTACAATCTTGACTCAAAGTAGATTCAAATTGTTTAGAGTTATAATTATCTAAATTTTGATAAGTTTGAGTAAATTCGGTATTTAAACCCTCAAAGGAGTTTTTACCAAAAGGAGAAACCATGTTCGAAGTGTTATTATTACTATAAGATTTATTAGTATTGATTGGCTCGACCGAAACATCTTGACTTATCCCCATACCAAAAGGGGGGTTGTTTTGGTTGTTTTGTTCGCCAATTAAATTTTTTATAAAAGATGGGACTACACCTTTTTCTTGTGTTAACCCCATTTGAGCTCCTAATCTGGCATACTTTTCACGTTCTTTTTCAGCTTCTAATTTTGCTTTTTCTTCATCTTCTCTTTTTTTTCTCATTCTTTCAAATGGATTTACGTACATAGGTATACCTCCTTTTTAACAAGTTAATTATAACACAAAAAATACAATTTTTTTCTATAAATTGTTGCAATGGTATATTAAGTTTGGTATTATATATGACTATCTTTTTATGGAATTTCCCAATAAATCAATGATTTTTGAGGGTTTTTCCGCACTTTTTTCAGTGAAAAAACAATATTTAATCCCTAAAAAAGCTTCTAAATCTTTTTTATTATTAATAAATTTTTCTCCTGTTATATTTACACTTGTAGAAAAAATGGGTCCTGTCTTTTTAATAATTTTTTTTAGATCTTTTCTTTTGACAAGTCTTATTGCATAAGTTAAATTAGATGTGTTTTTTTTATATATAACGGTTGTTGGTTCTTTGCATTTTAATATTTTTTTTACATCTTTATTTAAATCTATAAATTCTTTTGCTTGCTTAAAATTTGCAACAAGAATTATTAAAGGTTTTTCTTCATTGCACTTTTTAATTTTATTTATATTATTTTGGTTTTTTTTGTTAATAATAGCACTTAATCCATAAATTGTATCTGTTGGTAAAATTATTATTTCGTTATTATTTAGCATATCAACTGCTAAATTAATTTGTTTTTTGTTTAATAACATTAAGCACCTCATGTATTTTATTGATTATATCATAAGACTATTTTTGATGAAGTTAAAAAAATCCTTTAGATAGGATTTTTTGATATATTAACTATGTTGTTGTTTTCTTTTTTGACAATATCAATCATTTTAGATGCCAATACAGTATGTATTACTAAAGTTGCAAAAACTGAGATGATTATTTGAGAAACATATTGATTACCATAAAGTCATGGATATGTTAATTTTTCATTAATAAACAATGAATTTAAAAATGGAAGTTTATCAATATGATCTTTTATATAATCAACTAAATTATTTTGATTTCAAAAATCAACTAATTTATTAACTTGATAAATTGAATAAGAGTTTATTGCAATTACAACCATTATTTCGATAAACATACTTACAAATTGAGTTATAAAAAATAATTTTGAAGTTTCAATTCTTTTTACATAGATTATTGTGAAAATACATATTGTAGCTAGCAAAAAAGAAGAAACAACAATCGGTAAGTGAGCTATTACAAAATAAGAAAGATTTAAATTGTTTGCAATATTATAAAAATCAGGAGCTTCATTTTTTAATAATCCAGGTGCTATAAAGGTTCACTCTAAAATAGAATATAAAGACGAACTAGTTGAAGAAAGCTTTATTACATAAGCAAATTGAGTTATAAAAATAATAAGTGAACTTACTATTAGCAGAATGCTAATGTTTTTTTTCGAGTTTAAACTTAACTTATT
Organism: Spiroplasma gladiatoris; assembly: GCF_004379335.1. Classification (NCBI taxonomy): domain Bacteria; kingdom Bacillati; phylum Mycoplasmatota; class Mollicutes; order Entomoplasmatales; family Spiroplasmataceae; genus Spiroplasma; species Spiroplasma gladiatoris. The sequence continues at coordinate 1,119,664 of NZ_CP038013.1, forward strand.
AATTAATAAACCTATCTTACTTTCTCCTAAATGCTTTTTAATAACTACAGATTCTTCTTCGTCTTGTGATACGGTCTGAGTTGAAAAATTATTATTGAACATTGAAAAATATATAATTATCATAATTGTTTGAAATAAACACACTCATCAAGAGAAAATATCCCCACTTCATTGGTAATTAAGATTTTTATCGTAGCTACTTTTGTAAAAGTTAATTATTCTGTTCAAAATTTCATTATTACTTTTATTCATTTGAGAAATATATGAATATATATTATAAAAAAAAGAGTACTTGTAAGCAGATATTGTGAATAAAATACTAGAAGCTATTAATAAAAATATTATAGAAATAATATAGAGATTAAGTGCAAAATGTTTTTGAGCTTTTTTTGTATAAACAAGATTTGAGCAAATAATTTGAACAAAAGAAATAATCAGTAAAGCTAAACCTGTTCACATACAAATTTCAATTGATATTGGACTTGGTGTGCTTTTTGAACCAAAATAATCTTTTAAAAAATTAAAATTTTCTATATAGATTTTTAAATTTGGATTTGCATAGAAAATTCCAATAAACGTAACAGAAGGTAAAAATATCATCAAAAATACTCCGCAAGCTATAAAGGATTTTGTTATTAAAGTTTTTTTGTCTTTTTTAATTTGTTTGTCCATATAACTCCTTACTTTTTATAATGAAATACCTTCAATGATGTGAATAATCTTGTTTAAATTCTATTTCATATTTTACTCCGTATTTTTTAAAAATTGTTTCTAATTGTTCTTTTTGATTAAAACCAAACTCGCACATTATAATTAATTTTGTATTTAATGAATATAATTTAATTAAATTTTCAAAAAGCGTTTCATAAAAATGCATTCCTTTATTAGGTGCAAATAAAGCTAAATGAGGTTCGTGTTTTAAAGTTTTTATATCAATATTAATATCCCCTTCTTCAATATATGGTGGGTTTATAACTATAAAATCTGGTTTAAAAGGATTTTTAAAAACAGGATCTAAAAAATTAGCGCAATATATATTTGCTTTTAAATTAAATTTTTTTAGATTTTTTTTAACAACTTTTATACATTTTTTTGATATATCACATAAATTTAAATTTATAGTTGGCTCTTTAATTTTCAAACTTATCCCGATACATCCAGATCCACAACAAATATCATATATAACTTTATTTTTTAAACTATATTCTAATAATTCTTCAACTAATAACTCTGTTTCATTTCTTGGGATTAAAACATTCTTATTTATATAAAACTCATTTTCAAAAAAATATTTTGTTTTTAATAAATAAGCTAATGGTTTTCCTTTTTTATATTGTTTTAAAATAAAAAAGAAATCTTTAACATTTTTTGAACTAAGATTCGTATCAAAATCTATATCAACAGCTGTTGTTTTGAATAAACTTCTAACAATTTCGAAAAAGTCATTTTTTTTGATTTCTTTTTTTACACAATTATATAATTCTTTAATTTGCATTTTCAATCTGGTCTGCTATTAATTGTTTTTGAGCATCATTAATTAGTTCGGTAATTATCTCATCAATGTTACCTTCCATAAACTGATCTAATTTGTTTAATGATAAATTAATTCTATGATCAGTAACTCTGTTTTGAGCATAATTGTAAGTTCTAATTTTTTCACTTCTAGCCCCAGTACCTACGGCGTTTTTTCTTAAACTTGCTGCTTCAGATTGTTGCTTTTCCAACATACTCTCATATATTCTAGCCCTTAACATTGTCATAGCTTTATCTTTATTATCGTGTTGACTTCTTCCATCTTGAGAAGAAGACACTATTCCTGTTGGTATATGAGTTATACGAACTGCTGAATCGGTTGTGTTAATATGTTGTCCTCCAGCACCACTAGCTCTATAAGTATCAATTCTTAAATCGGCGTTTTTAATTTCAACCTCAACATCACTAACTTCTGGTAAGACAGCAACTGTTGAAGTAGATGTTTGTATTCTTCCTTTTGATTCAGTTTTTGGAACCCTTTGAACTCTGTGACTTCCCGATTCAAACTTCATTTTAGAATATACCCCTTCGCCTTTAACCATAAAAGATATTTGACTAAAACCCCCTGCAGAAGATTCGTATTGATCTAAAACTTCAATTTTTCAGTTGTTTTTTTCTGCATATTTAACATACATTCTAAACAAGTCACCAGCAAAAATATTTGCCTCATCTCCACCAGCAGCTCCTCTTATTTCAAAAATAACGTTTTTATCGTCATTTGGGTCTTTGGGTAAAAGTAAAACATCAAGTTCTTCTTCTAACTTTTCCATTTGAACTTGCGCTTCTTCAAGTTGCATTTTAGCAAGTTCTTTCATATCATTGTCTTTTTCATTAACTAATATTTCTTTAGCATCTTCAAAGTCTCTAAGCACATTTTTATATTCTTTATATTTGTTAGCTTTGTCTTCAAGATTAGATCTCTCTTTATTTAATTCTGTCATTAATTTAATATCTTTTATGATATCTTCTTTTAATAACTCTTGGTCAATTTTTTCTACACGGACTAAAATTGTCTCTAAAGCTTCAACTGTCTTTTTATTCATAATAATTCTCTTTTCTACTCTGGAACTATGTAGCAATGCCTACATCTTGCTTCGTATTTATCATTACCAGATATCGCTACTAAAGGTTCATCTTTTTTTGCAGGAACACCATTAACAATTCGTTGAGTTCGGTTTGCATTACCCCCACACGAATGACATATAGAAGAAAGCTTGTCTACATATTCTGCTTCATACAATAATCTATCAACATTTTGAAATGGGTTATTTCTAAAATCTTTATCTAAACCATTTGTTATAACTATTATACCTTTGTTTGCGACTTGATTTAAAATATCAACTATATTCAAATCTAAAAATTGTATTTCATCAACTCCAATTACATCAACATTTTTGTTCTTGTTTAGAATTTCTAAAATTTCTTTGCTATTTTTTATTGAGTATGCTGGTATTTTTATACCTGAGTGCGAAACAACATCTTCAATAGAATACCTAGTATCTATTTCAGGTTTAAAGACAATAACTGTTTGTTTTGCATACTGATATCTTTTCAATCTTCTTATAAACTCTTCAGTTTTCCCAGCGAACATACAACCTGTAATTAGTTCTATTCAACCACGTTTGCTTTTAGGATTAATCCTGTAACTCATATTTTTCTCCTTATTTTTATAGTTGGTTATCAATTAATTTCTTTAAGTCTTCAATAAAATTATTTATTTCTTCTTCATTTGCTAATTTAGCACCACTTGCAAGTTTATGACCTCCACCTTGATAAAGGTTTGCAACTTTACTTATATTATAATCTCTTGATCGAATTGAAAGTTTTATTTTTTTAGTTTTAAATGATTCATAAGCAATAAATCAAATGGCTATTTCTTTTATTCCTGACATTGTTGATAAAGCAGACTTAATCTCTTCTTCTGAAAGATTTGTGTTTTCATAGTCTTCTTTTTTTATTTTTATAAATGCAATAGGGTAATTTTTTACAAACTCAATTTTATTAAAAGCTCTATTTAATCAAGAAGCAAGTTTTAAATCTTTTAAATATAAACTATTATAAATTTGATTTGCTTCAACTCCACACTTATATAAAAAAATTGCAGCTTCAAAAGTTTCAATACTTGTTTTATCAAATAAAAATCTGTTTGAGTCTGTTATCAATCCAAAAAATAAATTGTGTGCAGCTTTTTTAGAAACTTTTCATTTATTTGTATAAGCTATTTTGCAAAGGATTTGTGTGCACGCAATTGCATTCTCATCAATGATTTCTTCATTGGCGTAATTGTCAATTTTAATATGATGATCTATTTTAAAAATTTCTTTCACTAGGTTTTTATTTTTGAAATCTATTCTTTCAAAATTAGCTGTATCTACAGTTATCATTAATGCTGATTCAATTATTTCCTTAGTTAAATTTTTTTCATCATCTATTAAAAGAGTTTCTGGATCAATTGAGTCTCCAACAACAAAAACTTTTTTATTTTTAAAATTATCTAAAATAATTTCTTTTAAAGCAAGCGCACTACCTTGAGCATCTCAGTCAGGACTTTCATGTTTTGCAATAATTATATTTTGATAAGCGCAAATTTTTTTTATTAACTTTTCATTGTTTTTTTCAAACATAAATGCTCCTTATATAAATTTCAATATAGAGTATTGAGATAAGTATACTTTTATTTTCTCTTTACTACTAAAAGTTTTTGTTGAATAAAAATACAGTTTTATTCCTTGTTTAGAAACAAATTCATATATATTTTTATCTTTAAATTGATCAGTTGGTTTTGCTTTGCCAACAAATTCTATATGTTCTCCAATAGACTCTTTTTTCTTTAAAAAAATATTTAATGGGTCAATTAATAATTGCCCTTTTTCATTAATGCTTTTGTCTGTTATCTTTAATTTCTGTGAAGCTATTTTTAAATATTTTCCATCATAAGAGTATGCTAATCTATTTTTGTTATGAAAAAAAGTGCTTCCATAAGTATTTCATTTTTGTTTTAATAATTTAGAGAAGTTTGATTCTTCTATTTTACTTTCTCCAACAATATACAATCTTTCTTTTAATTTATATATATTTTCTAAACTATTTTCTAAAAAAACAACACAAAATTTTTTGTTTATTTTTTTTAAGTTTTCAACAACTTTAACAAGTTGGTCACTATCATCGCTAGATAGTTTTTGAAAAACATTGTAGAAAATGATATTGTATTTTTTATAATAAATTGCTTCAAGCAACTGAAAATAAATATTATTAATAGAACTAAATTTAAAAAAGTTATTAAACAAACTGAAACTCATTTCAAGTTCTTCCACTGTTGAAGTAATTCATTCATTTGCTTGTGTAGTAATTTTTTTGATAGCCTGTTTTTGTAAAAGTTTTTGTTGATTAAATTCTTTTTTATCACCATCTACAATTTTGTTTTCTAAAACATATTGATGATACTTATGCATAATTTCTACAATTTTTCCTCTAATTGTGATTGATTCATCTAACAAAGCACTAAAAAACATTTTTTCTTGTTTTCTTTTAAATTCAAATCTTTGATCTAAAGCTAATTGTCTTCATTTAAATAAACTATCGATTGTCAAAAACTTTTTAAAACTTTTTTCTTCTAATTTAGATAATTCAAACTTAATTTGTTTTTCTAAACTTTTTAAAATAAATCTATTCTTTGTAAGTTTTCTTTTAATGTTGCTTATTTTAACATCAATTATTTTTAATTGCTTTCTAATAACATAGTTCTGTTGAATAAAAGAAAGTTCTTTTGCTTTTTTCTTAACACTTTTATCTTTATTGTTTTTTGCATTATATTCACAATTACATAAAGAGTTTAAATCAATAAAAGAATAAACTTTATCTCATAAACTTTGTAAAAAAGTTTGTAACAATTCTAAATTGGCATTATTTTCCATTAGATAATAGTAGTCTTTTAAAATAATTTTTACGTGATCAGGTATTTTATTATTTTCTTTTTCTAAATTTTTATCATTGAATTCAATAATATGTTCTAAGAATTCTTTTAATCACTGTTCTTCAATCTCAACAGAGTTTCTAATAAATTTTTTTACCATTTCTTCAACTTTATTTCTCATATTTAAATCAGTTTGATTATTTTTTGAAGTTGAATAAGATAAGTACGTATATTTACTATTAATCAAATTTATTTTTGCTTTTGAATAAAAATTATTATTAAATAATAAAGAAATATATAATCAAAGTTTCTCTGGTCATTTTCTTACTAATTTACTTCCTGGTTTTATTAATGCAACCTTTTTACTTGTTCAATTTTTATTAACTTTATCAAATGTGTCTACTTTAAAAACTCCACTTTTAACTAAATATTTACCTTGAAGTATATTTTTAAAGTTTTTAAGTAAAATTTTTTCATTAGAAATTACATTAATAACCTCACCTTGGTTGAGTTCAAAAGTAACATCTTGAGGAAGTACTTTTTTATTTAGAAATACTGCATTTTTTATTTTAAAACTCACTGTACCACCTCCGCTTTAAATATTGTATAACAAATCACTTGTAAATAAAAAACTCTAATATAATTTAAAAATTAATCAAATAAAAAACCTTTATACCAAATGTAAACTTAACATGAATACAATAGAGATTAAAGGTTATTTTATTTTATGATCTTATTTAGATTTAGCTGCTTTATTTGCTTCTTTTTGTTTGTTACTTGCTGCTGCTTTTTCGGCTGCTACAACTTCTTTTTTAGCAAATTTTTCTTTAAATTTTTCAACTCTTCCTTCAGCATTTGCAAAACTTTGTTTTCCAGTGTAGTAAGGATGACAATTTGAACATGTATCTACTCTAACTTCTTGTCCTTTTGTAGATCCTGAAATAAATTCATTTGAACATGTTGTACATACAAATTTAGTTTCAAAATATTTTGGATGTATTTCTGTTTTTGGCATATTTTCAACTCCTTTTCAAAAACTTATCTACTATAGTTCATACAAAAATAATAATACCACATTTTTAAATTAAAAATCTATTTAATAAACAAGTTATAAAATAATATAAAATTTATTTTTTAAATTTAAACAACATAGAGTTTAAAAGTACTAACAAAGTAGAACAAAACATTATTGCCATACCAAATAAAGGGGTTAATATTCCTGATAAGGCTAATGGAATAATAAGTATATTATAAAAAAACGCTCAAAATAAATTTGTTATAAGAATTATTTTAGTTAGTCTGGCAAACTTTATAGCCTCATAAATTAATTCAATATTAGGGTTTAGCAAACTAATATCTGCTTCTAAATTTACAAAAAAATGAGAAGAGATTATTGCAATCGATAAGTCTGCTTTTTGAATTGCTAAAACATCATTTATTCCATCCCCTACAAAAGCAACTCCTTTTTTTTGTTTTTGAAAATCAGAAATAATTTTGAGTTTACTATTTGGAGTTTGTTGAGCAAACACTTTCATATTGCCTAACTCATTAGCAACATCATTTGCAATTAATAAATTATCACCAGTTATCATAACTAATTCATATTTTTTATCATTTAAAATCTTAATAGATGATTTCGCATCTTTTCTTAATTTATCTTTAAAAATAATAACTGCAACTACTATATTATTTTTTAAAACAAAAGTTGTTGTTAAGTTGTCTTTTAATTTTGATAAATCTATTACTGATTTTATTTGAGAACTCCATTTAAAAGATGGAATGAATTCATATAAATCTTCTTTGTATCTATAAACTCTTGGTTTTTCTTCTACTAATTGAGAACTTTTATCAATTTTAAAATTAATTTTTCTCAAGTAATTTAAAAATCCATTTGCTAAAGGATGTTTTTGCTGAAGTTGAATTAAACCTATAACATTTAAATAATTTTTATCTCCTATAAACTTTTCAACTTCTATTTCTCCTTTTGTTAAAGTACCTGTTTTGTCAAAACAAATTACTTTAATTTTAGCCATTCTTTGAAAAGCATCAGGTTTATTAAAGATGACACCTTTTTTTGCCGCTTTAGAAGAACCTATTGCAATAGCTAAAGGAATAGCAATTCCGATTGCACAAGGACAAGCTGACACCAATACTGTTGTTAACACTTTAAAAGCAGCACTTAAATTACTTACATCAAAATAAAAGTAAGATAATAAAAAACCAAATAGAGAAATTATTATTACTAAAGGGGTAAATATTGTAACTAGTAAATCTACTGCTGATTTAAACTTTGATTTTTGAGATTGTACAGATGAAACTTGCATAACTATTTGTGATAGGTAAGAATTAAACTTTAAGGCTGTTGTTTTTAAAGTTATATCTTCACCTTTATTTACCATTCCAGCAAATACTAAAGCGTTTTTGTAAAAAGTTTTTACATTGTTTTCTCCATCAATTATTTGTGTGTTAAATAGCGCAAAGTTTGTAATTAGTTCGCCATCTAATGGTATTATTTGATCTTTTTTTACTTTTATAATTGACCCTATTTTTATAGAATCTGTACTTACTACACTTTCAACTTCTTTATCATTTATGTATATAGCTTCTTTTGGTTGTATTGACAAAATTGTTTTTAAGTCTTTTGCAACAACATTATTAAGTCTCTCTGTTATTAAATCTCCTGTTTTTAAAAAAAAATTTATAAAAATACTTGCTTCTATTAAATCCAACGTTTGATTCATAACTAATTGATAAATAGAATAAAATATTGAAGTTTGTGTAGATAAAAAAACTAAAAAATTCATCCCTGTTTTTTTTCATTTAAATAATTCAAAATAAGCTTTTTTAATATACTTAAACCCAAATAAATAAGTAGATATAATTGCAATTGTAAATAAAAAATAATTATTATGAGCTATTCTAAATAATATAAAGTTGTTTTTATTATGAAATAACATACTTATGATAATTCATATACCAATTATTCATAACAAAAATAACATAGTGATGTTAATTTTTTTAGTCATTTATGATTTTGCCTTTGTATCCACTTTTCTTCATTATATTTAAGATTTCTTCTTCGCTTGTTTTAGAAGTATCGTAGTTTATAAATACTTCCTTTAAAGGAATAATAACATTGTGACTTATTATATTGATATTTTTAAGTGCTTTTTCTATTGTAATTGCACAAGATGCACAATCTAAACTATCAACTAGTATTTTAATTTGTTTTTCCATAATTTCATCTCTTTCTTTAAGATAATTTTAAATTATATCTTGAAAGTTTTTAAAAATAAAAAAATAGGTATTCCTATTTTTCGTATTTTGTTTTTAGTGCGTCGCGTCCGCCTTGTTCATATTTTTTAATTCAATTTCTTAAAGACACAACACTAACATTTCTAGTTGGTGCAAAGTTAGACGCTGTAACCCCTGACTTTTTAAAATCTTCAATAATTTTAATTTTCTCATCAGCTGTTAAGTGCATTTTATTCATCCCTTGCTAATTATTTAGCTTTACCATCGCAACCAAACATTTGAGTTAATTCTACAAAAGTGTTTTTAATAGCTTTGAATCCTGGATTAAACAATTTACGTGGATCAAATCCTTTAGTTGAATCATCAAGGTCTTTTTTCTCTTCAATGTATTTTCTAGTAGCATCCCTGAAAGCTAATTGTAATTCTGTATTAACATTAATTTTTGAAATCCCAAGACTAATAGCCTTTTTAACTTGATCTTGAGGAATTCCTGATCCACCATGTAATACCATTGGCATATTACATGCTTTTTGTAACTCTTCTAATGTATCGAATGATAATCCTGTTCATCAATCTGGATATTTACCATGAATATTTCCAATACCGGCTGCCAACATTGAAATACCTGTTTTTGACATTTCTTCGGCTTGTTTTGGATCTCCTAACTCTCCTGATCCAACAACTCCGTCTTCTTCTCCACCAATTGAACCAATTTCAGCTTCAACTGAAACTTCGTGATCGTTAGCAAATTTCATTAAATCATTAACTTTTGCTAAGTTTTCTTCATATGGCAAGTGTGATCCATCAAACATAACTGATGAGTAACCTGCTTCAATACATTTTTTAGCCATTTCTACAGATTGACCGTGATCTAAATGTAAAGCAACTGGAACTGTAATGTCTAATTCTTCTAATAAACCATTAACCATTCCTACAATTGTTTTCAAACCACCCATATATTTAATTGCTCCTTCTGAAGTAGCAATAATAACTGGTGTTGATGTTTCTTGAGCAGCTTCTAAAATAGCTTTTGTTCATTCAAGATTGTTAATGTTAAAGTGACCAATTGCGTATTTACCTGCATGAGCATCTTTAACCATTTTGCTAGAATTAACTAGCTTTGCATGATATTTTTTAGACATAAAATAATCCTCCTACACATTATTATACAACTATAAATTTCTTAATTTAAAGATAATCTAAATTTAAATACTATTGATTTTTGCTTGTTGCTTCTACAAAGCCTTTAAATAACGGGTTTGGTTTGATAGGTCTTGAAGTAAATTCTGGATGATATTGACAAGCTATGAAAAACTTATGGCTTGGAATTTCAATGATTTCTACAAGATTTTGTTCTTCGAATACTCCTGAAATTACCATTCCATTTTTTTCAAAATCTTCAATATAATCGTTATTAAACTCATATCTATGGCGGTGTCTTTCGATCGCTATATCAGAATTATAAAGTTTTTTTGCTAATGATCCTTCTTTAAGTTTAGCTTCATATTTTCCTAACCTTAAAGTTCCTCCGATGTTTTTACGATCCTTACCTTCTAAAATATCAATAATCTTGTTGGTTGTTTCTGGATCTAACTCAGAAGAGTTTGCGTCACAAATTTTTAAAACATTTCTTGCAAACTCAATACAAGCAACCTGCATTCCTAAACATATTCCTAAATAAGGAACGTTATTAACTCTTGCATAATTAGCAGTTAATATTTTTCCTTCTACTCCTTCTTCTCCAAATCCACCAGGTACCAAAATACCTTTAGCTCCTTTTAATTCTTTTTCAATATTTTCTTTTGTTAAATATCTTGAATTCACTCATATGAATTCTATTTTTTTGTGTAATTCAAAACCTGCGATTTTTAAAGATTCCATAACCGATAAGTATGCATCGCTAAGCTCGACATACTTACCAACAATATGAATTTTAACTTTATCATTTGATAAATTAATATCATTGTTGAACTTCTCTCAACTTTCCATATTAAGTTCTTGGATTTTTAGATCTAAATGTTTGGCCACAATTTCATGCATTTTGGTTTCTTTTAAAATTAAAGGTATTTTGTAAATTGAATCACTGTCGGGACAAACAATTACATTAGTTACGGGTATATTACAAAATAATGAAATTTTTTCTTTTAATCTTTGTTGGATTGAACCTTCGGTTCTAGCAACAATAATATCTGGTTGAATTCCTAAACTTAACATCTCTTTAACAGAGTGTTGAATAGGTTTTGTTTTGTACTCTCCTGAAACTTTTAAAAAAGGTAACAATGCAACGTGTATAAACATCACGTTTGCTTTTCCTTTTTCCATTCTTACTTGTCTAATTGCTTCAACAAAAGGTTGTGATTCAATGTCTCCAACCGTTCCACCAATCTCACTAATTATAATGTCAGCTTTGCTTTTTTCTTCTGCTTGATAAATTTTTTGTTTAATTAAATCAGTGATATGGGGTATTACTTGCACAGTTTTTCCAAAAAATTGTCCTTTTCTTTCTTTATTTAAAGCTTCTGCATAAATTCTTCCAGCACTTCAAGAAGAGACTTTTGATAGATTTTCATCAATAAATCTTTCATAATGACCTAGGTCTAAATCTGTTTCTCCACCATCATCAGTAACAAAAACTTCACCATGCTCAATTGGGTTCATAGTACCTGGGTCAATATTTAAATAAGGGTCAAATTTTTGCATAAAAACTTTTAGTCCAGAATTTTTTAATAATACTCCTAATGAACTACCCGTAATCCCTTTCCCTAAACCAGATACCACACCACCAGTTATAAAAATATATTTTGCCATATTATTCTCCTTTACAAATGAAAAAGTAGTTGCTAAAAACTACTTTTTAAAGTTAATCGTCATAATTATCTTCTAAATCTACTAATGTCATTTCGTCTGAATCCTCATCATCCATTTGATCAAAATCGTCATCGTCATCGTCATCGTAATCTTCTACACTAAGTTTTAATTTTGCAGCATCCAACTTGCTAGTTGTATTTGCTTCATCAAACATAGAATCATCTGTTCCTAAATCTAGATCGTCAAATTCTTCTGTAGTTTCAAATTTATCCACATAATCATATTGTTTTTTTACATCCTCAAATTTTAAATAATCTCTTAATCCTCATTTTCCTTCAGCCGTTAAAGCGAAGCGATTGTCTAGAACTAAATCACTATAAAGCTCTGCAATAATCTCATTCTTTGATCTTTTAGAAGTAGGAATGTCTTTGGATATATTGTTTCATATATCTTCAAAACTAGCATCACCTTTATTTGAAAGTAAATAATCATATGCTAATTCTATTGTTGGTGTTGTTCCCATTCAAAATTCCTCCATAAACTTTATTTTACATTATCCTTTATAAAAACATACAATATTTTTTCAATATTTCTTGGTACAGATTTTAAAATTTCTGATAATTCGCTTAACTCAAAAATATTTTTATCTTCATCTCTACAAAATAGTATTTTGTTGTTTTTATCACAATCATAAATTATTAAATCTATATTTTCTATTGTTGTAAAATAATATTTTTGATTTATTTTATCAACAAGATCTTTATATAAATTAAGCTGCTTACTTTCAATTGAGTTGGCTACTTTTAAAAACTTACGATTAATAATTCTATTTGCAAAATCCCTTAAAATTTCATCTTCTTCGAATTGTGTTTTTTTGATTCACTCTATCATTGTATAATCATCTAAACGTAAATAATCTTCAAGATTACACTTTTTTCCTTCTAATAAATCTTTTAAACTGTTAATTACATCTTTATTTTTAAACTCATAATTATTGTTGTATAGATCTGTTAGTCTCATAAATCACGATTTTAAAGTATAATCAAATCTAAAACTTACATTATGATGATATATTTGTTTAAACATATAAAATCTACCCAATAAATAGTTTTCAACTGCATATAAAGCTTTTAAACGAAAAACAAGTTTGTTATTGATTATTCTTGCATTTCTAATTATTCAATCTAAATCTAATTTTGAATAACTAACCCCAGTATTAATTGAATCTCTTAATAAATAATCTAATCTATCTGCATCTAGTTGACTTGAAACAAAAGAATTTAAAAGACTATTTTTGTATGTCCCTTCAATAATAGCTACAACATTTTCTGGATTTAACCCATGTTTTTTTAAAACTGCATTAACTTCTGTTTTTCCTAATATTATATCTGCTGTATATTTTTCGTGAGGTTGAACTGTTGAGATTTTTTCAAAAGTATGACTAAAAGGACCGTGTCCTAAATCATGAAGCAAACCAGCAATTTGAACAAGTAATTTATCATTATTTGTTATTTGTTTTCCTATATGTACATTATTTAAGAATTTTCCTATAACATGATAAACTCCAATTGAATGAGAAAATCTTGTATGATTTGCACCAGGAAAAACAAATTGCCCTCCGCCAAGTTGAATAATTCTTCTAAGTCTTTGAAATTCTTTTGTATTAATTAGTTCTTTAATTACTTCGTCTTTTATTTTTATATCACCGTGAACATTATCTCTTATATATTCCATATCAATCACCTATAATAATGAATCTATATTTTTTAAAACTTTTTGTTTTCCTAATAGTGATATTGTTTTTGCAAGCTCTGGCCCGTGTTCACTTAATGTTGTAAAAATTCTAATTGGCATAAATAAATCCTTACCTTTTTTTTCAAAAGTTTTACCTAACATAGAAATAATTTTTTTAATATTGTTTTCTTCAAAGTCTTCTAAGTTTATTAACTCGTTTTTTAAACTTAAAATCATTTCTTTATAATCGCTTAAAGTTCCTAAAGTTTCTTTAGTTTGTGCTGAAACTTCTACATCATTAAAAAAAATATCTAAATGCTTATTTATTTGAGAACCAAACTCTAATTCTTTTTTAAATAACATAAGTACACTATTTAGTCATAATGGTTCTTTATTATCTATATTAAATTTAGATTTATCAATAAATTTTTTAGTAAATTCTAAATAATTTTCATCACTTAACTTTTTCATTCATTGACTATTAATTCATTTCATTTTAACCATATCAAAAGTACTTGGAGATTTTGAAAATCTTTTTTCATCAAACATTTTTACAAACTCTTCTTTTGAAAATATTTCTTGTTCACCTTTTGGACTTCATCCAAGTAATGCAATATAATTAAACAAAGCTTCTGGCAAATATCCTTGCTCACGATATTGTGAAATAAAAAACATTGCGTTTCCACTTCTTTTAGAAAGTTTCTTTTTAGTTTCATCAACTATTAAAGTTAAATGGCAAAACTTTGGTTCAGTTCAATTAAATGCAGAATAGATTAAACATTGTTTAGGAGTATTTGAAATATGTTCTTCTCCTCTTACAACATGAGTAATTTGCATATCATAGTCATCAACTACAACTGCAAAATTATAAGTTGCAATTCCATTTGATTTTAGTATTACAAAGTCACCAATTTCTTTTGAATTAAACTCAACATCACCTCTTACAACATCATTAATTTTTATAGCTTGGTCTTCACCAACATTAAATCTTATGTTATAAGGTTTATCTTTTAATTGATCAATATCATTTCTATATAAACATTTTTTGCTATATTTAGTAGCTACAATTCCTCTTGCTTCTTGTTCTTCTCTTTCGATTTGTAACTCTTGTGGTGTACAAAAACATTTATAAGCAAAACCTTTTTCTATAAGCTTCTCTGCAAGTTCTTTATATCTATCAAACTTTTGAGATTGCATATACTTTCCATATTTATCAATAGGTTTTAAAAATGACTCATCAGGACTAATGCCTAATCACTCCATATTATCAAACTGTGATTCGATTGCTCCTTCTACGTTTCTTTCAATATCGGTATCTTCAATTCTAACGATAAAATCCCCATTGTAATGATGAGCGTAAAGATAATTCATTAAAGCTGTTCTAGTATTACCAATATGTAAAAAGCCAGTTGGTGACGGTGCATATCTTAATCTAATTTTTGTCATTTTATTCTCCTTTATAAATTAATACGTTACTATAAACCGTTATAGTTTCATAATTTCTTTTTTCTGTTGATGTTGCTTTAATAGAAATTTGATTTTCTTTAATTTTAAAAATAGATGCTAAGTTGCTCTTAATTGTTGGTTTGATATCCTTAAGATTAGGTTTTTCTAGCTCAATTAAAACATCGATGTTTGAAATTAAATAATTATTTTTCTTTAAAAGATTTAGAATGTCATTTACAATTTCTAATGAACTAAAATTTTTTGATTTTGTTTCTTTATTGTAATAAGTTCCTAAATCTTCTAACCCCATCGCTCCTAAAAAAGCCTCACAAAGTGAGTGCAATAAAACATCTCCATCGCTATAAGCATTGATCATTTTAGGAAAGTTTTTAAAAACTACACCTCCTAAAACTCCGTTTTTTAATATGAAATTAATTATATGAGTATCTTTTGAAAAACCAATTCTATACATATTTACCTCTAAAAAATATTATACAACAATTAATTGAAACATTTAAAATACTAGTTTTAAAATAAAAAATGTAAAACTGATTTTAGTTTCACATTTTTAAATTTATTTATTAAACTTGAAAAAACAAACGTCTCCATCTTGAACAAGATATGTTTTTCCTTCTAGACGAACTTTACCTGTTGCCTTTAACGCCTGTTCGCTTCCTGCTTGAAAAATATCTTCACATTTATAAACATCTGCTTTAATAAATCCTTTTTCAAAATCTGTATGTATAATTCCAGCACATTGAGGTGCAGTATAACCATCTTTAAATTGTCAACCCCTTGCCTCTTGTGGACCAGCAGTAAAATAAGTTTTTAGTCCTAATGATTTATAGGCTGCTTTTATTAAAACTTCTAATCCTGGTTCTTCAATACCCAAATCACTTAAAAAAGTTTGTTTGTCTTCGCTATCAAGTTCACTTAATTCTTCTTCAACTTTTGCACAAATTTTTACAACTTCACAATTATTATTATTTGCATAATCTTTAAGGGTTTTTACATATTCGTTATCTTGGTTAACATCAGATTCACCAACATTTGCAACATAAATAAATTTTTTTGTTGTTAACAATTGAAAAGATTTAAGTAAATGGTTTTCTTCTTCATCAAATTCTAATTTGTTTAAAAGTTTTCCTTCTTCAAGTTGCGCTTCACATTTTTTTAATAAATTAAATTCTGCAATAATTGTTTTATCTTTTGTAGATTTAAATTTAGGTTCAACTTTAGCTAGCCTTTTTTTAACACTAGCCTCATCAGATAATATTAATTCTAATTCAATAATTTCAACATCTCTTACTGGATCTACAGAACCTTCAACATGAGTTATATCTTTTGCATCAAAACATCTTACGACTTCACAAATTGCATCTGTTTCTCTTATATTTGCCAGAAAAGCATTACCTAAACCTTCTCCTTTGCTAGCTCCTGCAATTAAACCAGCAATATCTACAAATTCTATTGTTGTATATATTGTTTTTTTACTTCCAAATATTTTTGCTAAGTTGTCTAGCCTTTTATCTGGAACTTCTACAACCCCAACATTTGGTTCTATTGTTGCAAATGGATAATTTGCAGCCATAACTTTTGAGTTTGTAATTGCATTAAATAATGTTGATTTACCAACATTTGGTAATCCCACAATTCCTACTTGTAATCCCATGAGTTTCTCCTAATACTATTCTTCATTTAACAATCCTAAAATTTCTAAAATTCTATTTAAATCACTATCATTTGAATATCAAATTGATAATTTGTTATTTTCAATACTGACTTTAGTACCAAGTCTTCTCATAATATTATTTTCACTTTTAACAATAGAAGGACTTTTAGGTTTTTTAGTTTCTTTTTCAACAACATTTCCTTTATTTTTGATTAATAATTCTACTTCTCTTGCTGTTAAATTTTTTGTTAATATTTGCTCAAAAATATTATTTAACAAATCTTCATTGCCTAAGATTGTTAAAAGTGGTTTTGCTTGACCCATACTTATTTTTTTATCTAGCATTGCCTCTTGAACATTTTTTGGAAGGTTTAATAATCTCATTATATTTGCAATATGAGATCTAGATTTTCCAACTCTTTTAGATATTTCTTCTTGTTTCATTTTTAGACTTGTAGAAAGTTTTTTATAAGCTATAGCTTCTTCTATATCAGTTAAGTCGACACGCTGGATGTTTTCAATAATTGCAAACTCTTCCATTTGTTGATTTGACAGAGTTAAAACTATTACTGGCACTTCTTCTAACCCGGCAATTTTTGCAGCTCTCATACGTCTTTCTCCAGCAACAACCTCATTTTTATTATTAATAATAATTGGTTGAATTATTCCATGTATTTTTATAGAGTCTGCAAGTTGATTAATTTCTTCATTGTCAAATATTTTTCTTGGCTGATACGGATTTGGTTTTAATAAATCTAAACTTATTAATAAAGATTTTTCTTTTGCTATTGTTTTATCATTTTCAATAACATCAATTATATCTGTAACTGATTCACCAAATATATCATCTAGTCCTTTAAAATTGTACTTTTTTTTAGATGCGGCCATTTTCTTTCAACACCTCTTTTACAAATTCAACATGAGCTAATGCTCCTGGACCACTCTTGTCGTATTCAAATATTGATTTACCTTCAATTGAAGATTCTGAGATTTTAATGTTTCTTGGAATAATTGCTTTATAAACTTTATTACCAAAAGTTTTCATAATTTCTTCTAATACATCATGAGCTAATCTTGTTCTTGAATCAAACATTGTAACAAGAACTCCTTCAACAGTTAAATTTCTATTTAATGTTTCTTTAACTTTTTTAATTGTTCTTAAAAGTTGTGCTACCCCGTGCATCGCATAATGTTCTGCTTGAATAGGAATTAGGACTGTATCTGATATAGCTAATCCATTTCTATTGATTAATCCAAGGCTTGGTGGACAATCAATAATTATAAAATCATATCCTTCTTTAATTAAATTAATTTGGTCTTTTAAAACGTTTTGATTGTTGTTTTTTTGCTCTAACAAAATTAAATCAACTGCTGCAACATCAATAGAACTTGGAGCTAAGTCTACATTTTCTTTAATGTTTTTTACAATTACCTCATCTAAAGTTTTTTCTCCAATAAAAACGTGATACATGCTTAATGTTTTGTTATCAATCTCATAACCAACTCCAGTTGTTGCATTAAATTGAGGATCCATATCTATTAATAATACTTTTTGATTTGCCATCGCAAGCCCACATGCTAAATTAATTGCTGTTGTTGTTTTTCCAACTCCACCTTTTTGATTAGCTACTGAAATTATTTTTGCCATACATTTGTTCCCCTTTATTTTCCTAATGGTCTTTTTTTTATTTGTGAATATAATCTTGGGTAAATTTCATTTGTTTTACTAAATTTTTTATAAAACAAATTAATTCTTTCTCCCAAATTATTTATAATAAGCTTTTGTTCTTTATCTAATTTTAACCCAATAGTGCTCTCTTTGCTATTTAAATCTAAAATTTCACTTTTTACATTTTTTGATTTTAAACATATAAAATAGCCATTTACCTTTAAAGCTTGCACTCCTACTTCTAATAAGATATTTAATGGAGCCATTGCCCTTGAAATAACAATATCAAATTGTTCTTTTTGTTCTAAACTATATTCTTCAGCTCTTTTATTTACAGTAAAAACATTTTCTAATTTAAGAGTCTCAATTACTAGTTTTAAAAAGCTTATTTTTTTATTGTTAGATTCTACTAAGTAAATATTTGTATTTGGAAATAAAATTTTAATTATTAAACCTGGAAATCCAGCACCAGTACCTATGTCTAAAATTTTTTGGTCTATTAAGGAAATATTTTTTGTAAACAAAACAGAATCAACAAAATGTTTTAAATAAATTTCTTGGTCATCAATTATAGTTGTTAAATTATATTTTTGATTTTCTGATTTTAGCAAATCTTTAAATTGAATTAATTTTGTTTTTACTTCTTCGCTTATACCACCAACATATCCTTCTAGTGTATTTCAATCTCACATATACCCTCCAAAAAAATAACCAATGATTATATTACCATATAATCATTGGTTAAAGGTACAATTGGTTTCTAATTGCTTTGTTCTTTAATTATTTTTTTAGTTTTATATTCATTAAATAAATAAATACTTAATCCAATTATCAAAAATAAAAATCAAAGAATTGGAATAATTAAATAACTAGTATCTTTAGTGTTGGCGAACTTAACAATATTATCTATGATACCTAAATAATACATATAAATTATCATAAAAGTTAGAAGAGACAAAGTTATAATTCCTAAAACAAATCCTCCTTTTATTTTTTTTACAGGTATTTTTTTAGTTCTTCTGTTATTCAAAATTCCTCCTATAATTACAGCATATATTATAAAAACAAACAAAATTCCTGTATCTGCAGAATAATATGAAGCAATAAAATAATCGGGAGACCCAGAGTTTCATGTAACTGATAGTGATATCGAAATAAAAACTATCATTGTAATTAAATTAATTAATACAGCTGAAAGGTGTAGTTTGTTTTTTGAAATATCTGTTATTTTTAGTTCTTTTAAATAACTATTTTCTAATAAAGCTGCTTTAATAACCTTAGTGAAGACATTAGAGTAAGCATTTACAGAAGTTATTAAAGTAAAAACAATAATTAAATTGAAAATTAATGATAAGATTGGATATTTTTTAAACATTTGCAAAACATTACCATCATCTGAAACTAAAAAGATTGATACAGTTATTAAAATATAAAACAAAGCACAAGCTATTATTCCGCTAAGCATAGCAGGAGCAACAACCTCTTTATGTTCAATATCTTTTTGTAAAGTTACTGAATCAATAAAACCATCAAATGCAAATAAAACTGGTATAAGGGCTGAAAATAAATGATTCACTTTAAATTTTTCAAAATGTGAGTTAAAAGCATTTTGCGATACTTGTCCACTACTATATAATGCAATTCCACCAATAAGAATCATAATTAACGGTATAAACTTAACTATTGAACAAACAATTTGTAAAAGTTTTCCGCTTTTATCGCTCTTATAATTAAGAAATTGAATACTTAACAACACAACAATACCTAAAACTATTTCTAAAATTATTCTGGTTTGTTTACCCAAATCATCGTCTATACTTTTTCCTTTTGTACTAATAAGAAAACCATCTATCGCTTGAAAACAAGAATGAACTAAAAATAATGAACCAATAGTTGTTAAAAGTGGTATATAACAAACAACAAAAAATATTGCTGTAACTGATCCTCATTTCTTGTTTACAAATTTTTCTGCAAATTTCGATAATGTACTGTGCTCTTCTTTTTCCATTGCTTTTGAAGCTTCTATATAAGAAAGCATCATCATACAAGCAACAACTCCGACAAAGATTCAAACAGCTAAAGCTACATAGGGGTTTTTTCCTGCAGCTGCTAGCACTCCATCTTCACTAGAGTTTTTTAAATAAATTCCAGAACCAACTACGATTCCAAAAGTCATAGAAAACAATACTAAAAATTCATAAGTTTTATTAATAAACTTATTTTTTTTATTGATATTAATCATTATTATTTAACCTCGTTATATTTCTTTTTTAAATAAAACAAAAGCATTTGAATATCTGCTGGATTTACTCCAGTAATTCTTGAAGCTTGACCGATTGAAATAGGTCTAATTTTTTCTAATTTTTGTTTTGCTTCTATTGCAATATTTTCAACTTTTGCATAATCTATATCAATTGGAATTTGTTTTTCTTCCAATTTGTTAAATCGCTCGATTACTTCATTTTCTTTTTTAATGTATCCTTCAAAACGAATATTAATTAAGATGTTTTGTAACTGGTTATTTGATAGTGATTGAAGTTCTTTAATATATTTTTTTAGTGTATTAATATTTACTTTTGGTTGCTTCAATATTTCATATGCACTTAACCCTTGATTAAGGATTGCTTCTTGATTATTTTTTAATTCAATTGCTAAATCAGTTTTTGGAGAAAATCTTAATTCTTTAAGTTTTTCAATTGTTTGATCTATTTCTTTTTTATAAATTAAAAAATCTTGAAACTCTTTTTCACTTATCAATCCAATTTCGTAACCATATTGTTTTAACCGGATTTCTGCATTGTCATTTCTAAGCGATAATCTATTTTCTGCACGACTTGTTAATAATCTATAGGGCTCGATTACACCTTTGTTGATTAAATCATCAATCATAACTCCAATGTATGCTTCGTTTCTTTTTAAAATAAAAGGTTCTTGATTATTTAATTTTCTTACAGCATTAATTCCTGCAATTAACCCTTGACCAGCAGCTTCTTCATAACCACTAGTTCCGTTTATTTGTCCAGCAGTATATAAACCTTCAACATTTTTTAATTCTAAAGTTAGTTTTAATTGTTGAGGATCAATGCAGTCATACTCTATTGCATATGCTCATTTATCTACAACTACATTTTCAAAACCAGGCAAACTTTTTAACATTTTTTCTTGAACATCAATAGGCATAGATGTTGAAAAACCTTGAACATAAAATGTATCTAACATATTTGATTCAGGTTCTAAAAAAATTTGATGTGTATCTTTTTTATTAAATCTAACAATTTTATCTTCGAAGCTTGGACAATATCTTGGTCCTACTCCATCTATTTTTCCAGAATACATTGCTGATTTATTTAAATTAGTTTCAATTATTTGTTTTGTTTCTATAGTTGAATGAATTAAATAACAAGGTTGCTGATCTTTAAAATTTATAGGGTTTTTTGTCGAAAACGAAAAAGCCAAACTCATATCAGTTCCTGGTTCTATTGAAGCTTTTGATAAATCTATTGAGTCTTTCTTAACTCTTGGGGGTGTTCCTGTTTTAAATCTAAAAGTTTTAATATTTAAATTTTTAAATACTTCAGACAATTTAAAAGTAGTCCTTTCATCATTTGGACCACTTTGTATTTTTTCTTGACCTCTATAAATTAGACTTGATAAATAAGTTCCCGTTGTTAAAATAACAGCTTTGCAATTTATAATTCTGTTGTCTTCTAAAACCACACCACAGACTTTATTGTTTTTAAATAAAATATCTTCAACTGCTCCAATGACAAGTTCTAAATATTTTTGTTTAGAAATTACTTCTCTCATATATTTTGAATAATTAATTTTGTCAGATTGTGCTCTTAATGCTCAAACACCAGGACCTCTTGATGAGTTAAGTAGCTTCATTTGTAGAGCTGTAGCATCAGCTGCTTTTGCCATTTCTCCACCTAAAGCATCAATTTCTCTAACCACAATTCCTTTTGCTGGTCCCCCAATAGAAGGATTACAAGGCATAGTTGCAATTTTATCTTCATATAAATTAATTAAAATTGTTTTTTTCCCAAGTCTAGCACCGGCTAATGCAGCCTCAACTCCAGCATGTCCTGCTCCAACAACAACTATATCTGCTTCCATTGGTTTACCTCCTCTATTTTTTAATTCTTTCAAATAAAACTAATTTTTTTGAAATAGTTTCAAAGTCTATTTTGTTATTTGTTAATGAATCAAAATTAACTTTTTCAGGATTGACTCCCATTTGTAAAATCATATTTTCATAACTCTTTGTTAAAATTGGTTTTAGTAAATACGATACTATTAATATATTTTTTTGTAGAATTAAAAGAGTTTCATTTAGTTCTTCCAACTTATCTTCTTTTTCTAGATTTCAAGGTTTAGTTTCTTCAATAAACTTATTACATTCTTGTGCTAACTTTAACACTTCTTTTATAGCTGCATTCATTTCATAATTGTCCATTAATTTTTTATACTTTTCAATAGTTTCCAAACCCATTCTTACAAGGTAGTGATTTTTATCTAAGAGTTTAGTGTTTAACTTTCCATTAAAATATTTAATTATCATATTAGAAACTCGAGAAATAAGATTTCCTACATTATTTGCAAGGTTTGTGTTAAAAGATTCTATGAATAATTCTTCAGTTCATTCTCCATCTCTATCTGTTGGAAGATTATTTATAATATAAAATCTAACAGCATCACTAGAGTAACTTTTTAATAATTCAATTGGATCAATAACATTTCCTAATGATTTTGACATTTTATTGCCACCACTAATTATTCAACCATGACTCAAAAGTTTATTAGGTGTTTTTAAATTTAGAGAATTCAAAAGTATTGGTCAATAAATAGAATGAAATCTTGTGATTTCTTTACCCACTATTTGAAGAATCTCACCATCTTCTGATCAAAATTTTTCTAACAGTTCTGTATTATCACTACCAAACCCAAGTGCTGTTATGTAATTTGATAAAGCATCTATTCAAACATAGACTATGTGCTTGGGGTTTTCTAATACTGGTATACCTCAACTAAAACTAACTCTAGTTACAGACAAATCTTCTAGTCCTGTGTTAATAAAACTATTAAGCATTTCGTTTTTTCTTGACTCAGGTACTAAGAAATTTGTTTTAAATAAATCTTGTAAATATTTTTGGAATTTTGAAACTCTTAACATATAAGTTTCTTCTTGAAAATCTGTAGCAACATTTTTACAAACGTTATGTACAAAATCTTTATCCATTTGTTCAAATGTTAAAAATTCTTCACAACTTATGCAATACTTTCCTTTATACTCTGATAAATAAATAAGATCTTTTTTTAATAAGAATGAAAAAATTTTTTGTACTGCTATTATATGATCTTCATCTGTTGTTCTTATAAACCTATCATAATTTATATCCAACTTATTTCAAAGATCTTTAAAAGTTTCTACAACTTCATTTACATATTCTTTTGGTGTAATATTATTTTCTTTTGCTTTTTGTTCAATTTTTTGACCGTGTTCATCTGATCCAGTTAAAAAGAAAACTTCATAAAAGTTTTCTTTTTTATATCTTGCCATTACATCGGCTAATGTTGTTGTGTATGTGTGACCGATGTGAAGATTTCCACTTGGATAATAAATTGGTGTAGATACGAAGAATGTTTTTTTCATTTTTTTAACCTTCTATAATTAAATTATAAATTCCTTTTAAACCACGATAGCTTTCATTATAAGTTAGTCCATAACCCACAATATAAACTTCATCAACACTAAACAAAGAAGTTACTGGAATAGATACATTTCTATTTTTAAATTTTTTATCAATTAAAGCGAGTACTTTAACGTCAGCTGGTTTTTCTTCTTGAACAAGATCATATACTCTTTGTAGTGTATTACCTTTATAAAAAACATCAGTAACAAGTAAAACGTGGCGGTCCTTTAAAGATGATTGCATTCCTAAATCAATAATTGATCTAGCATCTGTTGCTTGATTTTTAATTATAAATTGAATTGTAACATCAATTGGTAATTCTCTTATTAAATCCGCAACGAAAACAAACGCACTTGAAAGTTCTGCAACAATTGTAAGTTGCTCTCCCTCATAGACTTTTGCTAGTTCAACAGCTGCTTTTCTAATAGATGCTTTTATTTCTTCTTCTGTAATTAGTGTTACTAAATTATTGTTTTGTTCCATTCTCTTTCAACACCCTTTCAAAAATTTTGTCTACGTTTCTTAAAAAAAAATTTATATCGAATAACTTCTCTAACTCATCTTCATCTTTAATAAAATTTAAAATATCATTTTCTATTAAAACATTTTTGAAGTTTTTTGAAGTTTTTTGAGACTCCAAAGTACAAGATTGAATAAAATCATAAACTTTTTCTCTAGAGTTATTATACTTCATTAATATATAAGTTAAAACCCTTTGACTAAAAAATAAATTTTTTGATTCTAAAATATGTTTTTCGATGTTATCTTTATTTACAACTAAATTTTTAATTGTGTTTGTCATTCTATTTAAAATATAAATTAAAATATTATATACATCTGGTAATATTAATCTTTCATTAGAACTATGTGATATGTCTCTTTCATGTCATAATAAGTTATTTTCATAACTTGTTGTTGCAAAGCTTCTAATGTATCTTGCTAAACCAGAAACATTTTCACTGCTTATTGGATTTTTTTTATGCGGCATAGAACTTGATCCTTTTTGTCCTTTTTCAAAACCTTCACATAATTCTGAAACTTCACTTCTTTGAAAGTGTCTTATTTCAATACCAATTTTTTCAAGAGTAGATGCTATATTTGAAAAAACACTTAACAAGAAAGCGTGTCTATCTCTTTGTGTTACTTGTGTTGAAATATTATCTACATGCAAATTCATTTTTTTAGCAACATAGCTTTCAATTTCTAATTCTAAGTTTGCATAATTACCCATTGAACCTGATATTTTTGCAACCTCAATTTGATTTCTTGCTAAGTAAAATCTTTCTAATTGTCTTTGAATCTCATCATATCATAACAAAAATTTTAGACCCAAAGATGTTGGTTCGCCATACATTCCATGAGATCTTCCCATAATTATTTGATTTTTATTTTCTTTAGCTTTTTCTAATAAAACTTTTTTTAATTCATGTAAACTTTTTTCAACAAGTTCATTAGAGTCTTTTATCATTTTGTTTTGAGCTGTATCAACAACATCAGTTGATGTTAAACCTAAGTGGATTCATTTTTTTTCTTCTCCAAGAGTTTCAGAAACAGCTCTTGTAAAAGCGACAACATCATGTTTTGTTTCTTTTTCAATTTCTAGCATTCTATTCATATCGATTTTTGCATTTTTTGTTATAAGTTGACTTTCTTCTTTTGGAATTACTCCTAGCTGCGCCCAAGCTTCTACAACTATTTTTTCAACATCAAGTCAAATTTTTAGTTTGTTTTTTTCATCTCAAATCTCTTGTATTTCTTTTATAGAATATCTTTCAATCATTATTTTATCTCCGGTTTCTTAAAATATTTCTTCTAACAAAACTGTTTGTGTTCTATCTGGTCCCACAGAAAATCCAACTAAATTAACTTCACAAAATTTTTCAATTAATTTCAAATAATTTTTTGCTTCATTAGGTAATTCTGAATAAGATTTTACATTTGTAATATCTTCATTTCATCCTGGCGTAATAATATATTCCGCAACACACTCTTCAAATTCTTCAGCGGTTGGAGGTGGTGAAGTTAACTTTTTATCTCCTAATTTGTATGAAGTACATAACTTTATTTCATCAACTCCAGATAATACGTCTAATAAAGTTATAAAAATTTTATCAATGGCAGAACTTCTGATTGCATACTTTAATGCAACAAGATCGATTCACCCAACTCTTCTTGGTCTTTTAGTATTTGAACCAAACTCGTTACCTCTAATTCTGATTCCATCACCAATTTCATTTAGCAATTCAACAGGGAATCCTCCAGCTCCAACTCTTGTCGAATAAGCTTTAACAACTCCAAGAACTGAGTCTATGTATTTAAAACTAATTCCAGAACCTAAAGCTACATTTGACGCAGAGCAATTCGAGCTTGTAACAAAAGGATAAGTCCCGTGATCTATATCTAACATAGCACCTTGTGCTCCTTCAAATAAAACTTTCTTTCCTTCTTTAATGGCTGATTCTAAATATTCTCCACATTCAATTACGTTATTTTTTATTTTTTCAAAGTTTTTAATTAGATTAGTATAAATAGTTTCAAAGTCCAAGATTTCAACATCAAACATTTTTTTTAAAAAGTTTTTTTGATATTCCCATATTCCTTTAAACTTTTCTTTAAAGTTATTTCTAAATAAGTCACC
The DNA here is from genome assembly GCF_004379335.1 of Spiroplasma gladiatoris. Taxonomy (NCBI): domain Bacteria; kingdom Bacillati; phylum Mycoplasmatota; class Mollicutes; order Entomoplasmatales; family Spiroplasmataceae; genus Spiroplasma; species Spiroplasma gladiatoris. Next base: position 1,146,025 of record NZ_CP038013.1, read on the forward strand.
CACACGTATACCAGATCTTGAGACTTTATCTTGATAAGCAGGACCAATCCCTCTTTTAGTTGTTCCTATTTTATTTTTTCCTCTTGCCACTTCTTGTGCTTCATCAATTTGAATGTGATATGGAAGAACAAGTTGTGCACGATTTGAAATCAAAAGTGTTCCATGGTTAGGAACTGTTTTATAAATTAAATCCAACTCTTCATTTAGTTGTTCTAAATTAACGACGCAACCATTTCCGATTATATTAACTACATTTCTATTAAATATTCCTGAAGGTACTATTCTTACTTTATGTTTTTCTCCATTAAAATTTATTTGATGGCCGGCATTATCTCCCCCTGAGTATCTAACAACTAGATTAGTTACTTGAGAAAAATAATCTGTGATTTTTCCTTTACCTTCATCTCCCCATTGAGATCCAACAACAACTAAAGTATTATAATTTTTCATATTTCTCCTTTTATTTGTTAAATTTATTCATAATATTTTTAAAGTCGTTGTTTGATGCAAAGTCTTCCACAAAACCTTTTATTTCAAAAACTTCTTTTTTTATTTTATTTATTTCATCATTTGTCATTCTGCTTAAAACTCAATCTACTATTTTATAGTTTTCAGCAGGAGGGTCTATTCCAATTTTAATGCGATTAAATTTTTCTGTTCCTAAAAGTTTAATAATATTTTTTATTCCGTTATGGCCACCAGAACTACCTTGCTCTCTTAATCTTAATCTGCTAAGTTCTAAATCTTTATCATCGTAAACAATAATAATATCTTCTATTTTTATTTTATAAAAATTCATAAGTGCTATAACTGATTCACCAGATAGATTCATATATGTCTGTGGTTTAGCAAATATAATTATTTGACCTTTTATATTTTTAAAATATATAAAAGCTTTAAAATCTTGTTTTGTAGATTCATAACCATAATGTTCTAACAAAACATCTATAGCTATGTATCCTGCGTTGTGTCTTGTAGACTCATATTGTTTCCCAGGATTTCCTAGACCAACAATTAGTTTTGGCATTTACTTTTTCCCCTTGATATAATTATCGACTTTTTCAACTATTGAGTCACGATATTCTTGGTAAACATCTGTTAATGAATGTTTTTCATATGATGATCTAATCATATTGGCTAGTAAATCAGCTACAGAGATAACTTTCAAACCGTCAAACAATCTGCTTTCTGGCTGTTCAATTGTATCTGTAATAATAACTTGTTTAACAATTTTTTCTTTTAATGCCGCTTTCATTCTTTCAACAGCTGGTCCACTAAATACACCATGACAAGCTATTAAATAAATATCTTTTGCCCCTGCTTCTTTTAAAGCTTTTGCACCATTAATAATAGTTCCTGCTGTATCAATCATGTCATCAATCATAAAACATATTTTGTCTTTAACTTCCCCTAAGATGAATTCTACTTCTGATTTATTAGGTTCTGGTCTTCTTTTTGCAATTACAGCAATTCCTTTTGCTATATTTCCTGTGTATTGTTTTACGTTGTGCACTCTTGTCAAACCCCCATGATCTGGAGATACTAAAATGCATTCTTCTGGATCTAAATTATTTTTTATTATTTTATCAATTATTTCGTCTGCAACAGTTTGTGCTGTTGAAAAATTATCAGAAGGAATATTAAAAAATCCCATTGATTGTGTAGAGTGAATATCTACAATTATAATTCTATTTGCTCCTGCAACTTCTAATAGATTAGCAACTAGTCTAGAAGTAATTGGTTGTCTTCCTTTAGCTTTTCTATCTTGTCTTGCATATCCAAAATAAGGAATTACCACATTTATTTTAGAAGCACTTGCTCTTTTAAAAGCATCAATCGCTATTAAAAGTTCCATCAAATTTTCATTTACTGGGTTGTTAGTTGATTGAATAATGTATATTTCTTGTCCTCTAACCGAGTCTAATGATTGAACAATCATTTCTCCGTCTTCAAATTTAGAAGTTTTTGCTTGTGCTTCTTCAACTCCTAAAATTTCACATATTTTTTTTGCTAATTTTTTACTAGATGATAATCCAAAGATTTTGATATTTTTTTTGTCCATAAAACTTTTCTCCCCTTTAATAATAACAAATTTAATTAAACCTTAAAAATTAATCTTAAATATCAAAAAAGGTTTGTTATATATATTTATTTGCTTTATAATTTTTTTTGTGTGGTAAAAAACATTGAATTTGAGGCATACAGTAGGGTAAAATATTAATTAATTAAAAAAGTTTTGCCCTTCTAGACAATGTTTTTTTTATATATATGCATTTAAAATTTTAGTATTTCTAAAAAAAGTTAATAAAAACCTTATTTTAAAAGGTTTTAGAGGAGAATAATATGGGATTAGTTAATATTTATGAGATTACTCATAAAAATGGAGATAAAAAATTGTATGAAGATACAGCTATAAAACTAAATAAAGGTGAGCATATTGCCTTAATAGGTCCTAACGGGGCTGGAAAGACAACTTTGCTTAATATAATTGCAAAAAAAATAGTTCCTGATAAAGGAACTGTAGAAATTCATGAACGTACTAAAATTGGATATTTGGATCAACATCAAGATGTTGATTTGGAAATGACTGTTGATGCTTATTTAAAGCTTGCTTTTAAGGATTTATATGAGTTAGAGTCTAGGATTCATAAAATATATGAAGATATGGCAACTGAATATAATGAAAACGAATTAGTTAAAGCTTTAAAGTATCAAGATATTTTAAATCATAATGATTTTGATATGATTGATAAAAAAATTGGTAATCTTGTAGATGGTCTTGGAATTGGTTTAGAAAAACTAAATTCTAAAATGGGGGATCTATCTGGAGGACAAAAAGGAAAAGTTATGCTAGCCAAACTTCTATTAAGTGGTAATGATTTTTTGCTTTTAGATGAGCCAACTAACTTTTTAGATATTCAACAAGTGGAATGACTTGCTAAATTTTTACAATCTTATGAAAAAGCTTTTATAATGGTATCTCACGATAACGATTTTATAAATAAAACTTGTAACATAATCTATGCACTGGATAATTTTAAATTAACAAGATTTGTTGGTAACTATGATAAATATTTACAAGATTCTCAAATGCTAAAAGATCAATACGACAAGGCTTTTAATGCGCAAAAAAAAGAAATTAAAAAACTAGAAACATACATTGCAAAAAATATAGCTAGAGCTAGTACTTCAAATTCGGCTAAATCAAGAGTTAAGGTTTTAAATAAAATTGATGTTCTAGAAGAACGAAGAGATTTAGTTAAACCAAAGTTTTCTTTTATGTACAAAAGACCTTCAACATCAGTTGTTCTTCAAGCTAAAGATTTAATTATAGGTTATGATTCACCTTTATTACATGCACTTAATTTTGAATTGAGAGAGGGTGAAAAATGTATTATTAGTGGAAAAAATGGGATTGGTAAGACAACTTTTTTAAAAACAATATCTACTGAAATAAATGCGTTTGAGGGAAAAGTTGAACTAGGTAACGGTGTAGAATATGCCTATTTTAAACAAATTGAAGATGTTCATGGAATTAACGCAGTTCAATATTTAATGAGAAAATTTCCAGACATTACAGAATCGGAAGCAAGAGCTAAAGTTGGACAATTTGGAGTTAAAAGTTCTTTAATGATGCAACCAATGGAAAAACTATCTGGGGGAGAACAAACTAGAATAAGATTAGCTGCTTTAAGTATGATACCTTGTAGTTTGCTTGTTTTAGATGAACCTACCAACCATATCGATGTGTTAGCAAAAGAGGCTTTGTTAGAAGCAATTCAATCTTTTAAAGGAACAGTGTTATTAACTACTCATGATATTAATTTTTCTACAATGTGGGCAGACAAAGTTTTAGATTTTGAAAAGTTAGTTTAAAAGTTTTTGTTAAAAAAACTTTTTTTTATTTTATTAAAAGTTTTGTTTTTAATAAAAGTTGAACCACTACCAGACATAACACCCCTGCTAATATATTTTTTCAATTCGGGGTAAAGTTTACAAGCAGAATCAGTTAAATTATTATACTTAGAGTTCACAGTTACTGGTACATAATCAAAGTTTTCGTATACTTTCTTTGTGTCACAAAAAACTTTAGTTAAAATTAAATCCTTTTTTTTAATAAGGATCTCATTTTCAAATTTTTTAACCGCTTCTCCATAAGAAGAAACTATTGCAGAGTGAAAACTTGAAATGTAAAAAAAAGAATCATACCCAACTTGCTTTGCTATTTCTTTTAAAATTTTTTTATCTTGCGTAAAATATTTAGCTAAAAAAAAGGCGTCAGATGTGCCTCCTCCAAGACCCGCTCCTAAAGGAATTCTTTTCTTCAGTTTGATTTTGTAAAATTTATTAATAATTTCTCTTTCTCTTAAAATTTTTAGTACTATAAATAGAAAATTATTTTTCTCTAAAGTTTTTTTGTTACAAACTATTATGTCTTTAGTTTCTTTATCTGACAGTATTAAAATTTCGTCATACAAATTTTTAACATACGTAATTAAGGATTCAATTTTATGATATCCTGTGAGATCTTTTTTTTCTACTTTTAAATATAAATTTACTTTTGCATAAGCTTTAATTTTTAGCATCAACAACCTCATTAAACATATTTATAAATCCTTCTATAGAAATATTTTCTGGTCTTTTATTTGTATCTATATCTACATTATTTAATATTTTTTCTGCTTTTTCTTTATCTTGTAAAATGTTGTTTAAATTATTTAAGATAGTTTTTCTTTTGTTGTTAAAAAGTTTTCTTACAAAAGAAATAAATTTTTCATCATCATTAACTTTTTCCAAGTAATTTTTATTAAAACAAAGAGAAATTATTGCAGAATCTACCTTTGGAACTGGGTTAAATAAAGTTTTTTTAACAGTAAACTCGTATTTTAACTCGCTATAAAATTGGCAGGCTACTGATAAATTATTATAATTTTTTTCATTGTATTTAGCACATATTCTTTGTGCCACTTCTTTTTGTGTCATAAACACTGCTTTAGAAAAAATAGCGCTGCATCTTAAAGTTTTAAAAATTATTTCACTTGTTATATAGTAAGGTGTATTGGAAATAATAGAGACTCTTTTAAATTCTTTATCAATTAAGTCTTCAAAATTTATATTTAATACATCTTCAATTATTAACTCAAAATTATTGTATCTAATTTTGTTTTTTAAAATAGTTTCCATATCTTTATCAATTTCAATAGCTATAACTTTTTTAAAACGTGAGCACAGTTCATTAGTCAAAGCCCCCTGACCTGGTCCGATTTCTATTATTAAATGATCTTCTGTTTGATCTAAAGTATCAATAATTTTTTTTATTAAATTTTTGTCTGTAATAAAATTTTGCCCAAATTTTTTTTTAGCTATTATCATTTTATTCTCCTATTATTTTTTTTAATTTATCAATATTTATGTCTATTAAATTAATTCACTTGAAAAGTTTTTTTGCATTGATACTTTCATCTCAATTAAAAATTTTTGCTATTTTAATTCTGTTTTCTTTTTTATAAATTTCATAATTCAAATAATCCTGTCAAGAAATGTTTTTTGTAATCTTGTTTTTAAACTTTAATAAATTTTTTAAAGCATACTTAATATCTTCTTCGTTTGCTTCTGCAATACCTATTTTTTTTGTATTTACTAAATTTTTTTTATCAATAAATGCATTTATGCAATCATTATCTAAATAGGAATTAATTTTATCTCTTATTCTTGATCCAGGACCATCAGGATCTGTAAAAATTATAACTCCTCTTGTTTCATTAATTTTTTTTATTAATTCTAATGTATAATTATTTAAAGATAGTCCGTTAGTTTCAATTGTTTCTACATTATCAATGCCAAAAATATTTTTTAACTTTATGGTGTCTGACTTTCCTTCAACAACAATAATTTGTTTTATAATCATGATTTAAACCTTTCACTATTATACTAGTATTTTACATAGATTTAATGTATAATGATAGTCGAAGGGTTTTTTCTTTACAAAGGAGGAAAATTGAATGGCATCATGAGATCGTAAAAGAGAATTCGTAGCTTTAGACTTAGGTACTGCTAACGTAGTTGCATACTTAGGGGGACAAGGAATCATATATAATGAACCTTCAACTATGGCATACGATGTTCACACAAATACAGTTATCGCTTATGGAGAACAAGCTTATGAAATGGTTGGTAAAACAAACGAAGACATAAGAATGGTTGTACCATTAGTGGATGGGGTTATTGCTGACTTAGACGCAGCAAAAGACCTTATTAAAATTATTTTCTCACGTATTAAGTTATCTGATATCTTAAAAAATGCTTTAGTAGTTCTTGCCTGCCCTTCAGGAGTTACTGAACTTGAAAGAGGAGCATTAAAACAAGTAGTTGCAGATATGGGAGCAAAAAATGTTCTTGTTGAAGAAGAAGTTAAATTGTCAGCAATCGGTGCTGGAATTAACATCTCTATCGCAAGTGGACACTTAGTTGTTGACATCGGTGGAGGAACTACAGATATAGCAATCATTTCAGCTGGAGAAATTATTATTTCTAGATCAATTAAAACAGCTGGAAATCACTTTGACGAAGAAATTAGAAAATACATTCGTGCAGAGTACAACGTATTAATCGGAATAAAAACTGCTGAAAAAATTAAAGTAGAGATCGGTGCATTAACAAAAATCGATAATGGACGTACTTTCCGTGCATTCGGACGTGACGTAATTTCAGGGTTACCAAGAGAAGTTGTAATTTCACCAGACGAAGTTAAAAATGCTTTATTAGCACCATTTTCAAAAATTACTGACTTAATTGTTGAAGTAATGGAAAATACACCTGCTGAATTAGCTGGAGATATTATTAGAAATGGTATTACTATTTGTGGTGGTGGAGCATTGTTAAGAGGTATTGATACATACTTTGAATCAATATTCCAATTAAAAGTTACAAAAGCTCAAGATCCTTTATTAACAGTTATTGAAGGAACTAAAGAATACGAAAAACAAATTGAAAAATGATTAGACGTTGTTGAATTACGTGATTCTAGAGAATACAATATTAAATAGTAAAAAAAGAAGCTCAATTAAAAGCTTCTTTTTTTACTATTTAATAGTGTTTTTTCTCATTTTGAAACTTTTCTAAAACTTTTTACTTACTCATTTTATTTTTTGATAATATTAAGGTGTATTTTTTATAATAAAATTACTATGCTTAATTTTCTATAATTATTGTGATATTTCTTATAAAAAGTAGTTAAAATATTATTAATAGAAAGAGGACAACATTATGGCAAAAGCAACTTTACAACAAAGAACTCATGTTGCTATTGATATAGGAACTAGTAAAACTAAAATTCATATTGATAAAATCGGGATGGTATTTAATGAATCAACAATTCTTGCTTTAGATTGAAAATCAAATAAAGTGTTAGCAATTGGAGATGCAGCTAAAAAATTTGTAGGTAAATTAAGTGGGACTTTACAATTAAAGTACCCAATGAAGCGTGGAGTAATAACTGACATGGCAATGTTAAAGAAATTTTTATTAACTATCTTGTCAAAACACTCAAGCGAATTAAAAGATTCAATTGTTACTCTAGCATGTCCTACAAGCGTAACAGAATTAGAAAGATCTTCTTTGATTAAATCAATAAAAGATTTAGGGGTTTTTTATGTAAATGCTGAAGATGATGTAAAACTTGCATTATACGGAGCCGGAATTGATGTTTACAAAACTGTTGGTAATCTTTGCTTAGATTTAGGGGCAGGAAAATCTACTGCTGGAATAGTTGTTAACGGCGAAACAATTCAATCAAAATGAACTAAGATTGCTGGAAACACAATTGATCAAGAAATAATTAAACAAATAAAATCAAAAGAACAAATGCTTGTTGGAGAAATAACAGCAGAACAAATTAAAAACACAGTATCTTCTTTAGTTAAAAATAAAACTCCATTAAAGTTGACAGCTTACGGATATGACTTAACTTCTGGAATGCCAAAAGACTTTGAAATCAATGAAAATGATGTATCAAAACTTTTATTAGCAGCATTTGGGAGTATAACAAGTTTGGTGACTAGCGTTTTAGAAGGATCGCCAAATGAGATTGCAGGAGATGTTGTTAGAAATGGAATTATTGTAACTGGTGGAGTTGGTAAAATCCCAGGTATTAAACCATTTTTAGAAGACTTTTTTGAAATTCCTGTAAAAATAGCTAATAATTGTTTAACAGCAACTATTGAAGGAGCTATAAAACATAAAGAATTAACAATAAAAAAATACGAATATGAAAATAATCACATTGATTCGTTATTTCAATAATCAAAATGGTGAATAAAATGAGACCAGAAATACTTTTACATTTAGATAAAAATTTGAAAAATAATTATGATAGAGTTTATGTAACAAAAAGCCTAAATATGTGTGCACATGATTTTATATCTTTTGATAGAAAGAATGTTTCTTACAAATGTACTAGTTGTTTTTTTAGTTTTGATTTTGATGATTTTAAAGATTACTTGTCTTTCAAAAATAGACTAATAAAAGATTTTGACTTTGAAAGAGCAGAACAAGAACTAAAAGCTAAAATAGTAAAAGAAAATAAAAAAATCCAAATACTAGAAAGTTTAAAAGATTTATATGAACTTTATTAAAAGTTTTGATATAATTATAGAAATTGATAGGTAACTTTATTATTGAAAGTTGCCTTTTTTTATGGTAAAATCTCCTTAGATTATGTATCCTACAAATAAATAGAGATATGTAATTCATATACTAAATCATTATAAATAAAAGAAAAAAGGAGAATTTAAATATGGCAAGCAAAAAACCTACATTTGTCTCAATGGACTTAGGTACAGCAAACACACTTGTTTATATTGCTGGACAAGGAATTGTTTACAACGAACCTTCAATCGTTGCATATCGTATTAAAGAAAACAGAATTGTAGCTGTTGGAGAAGAAGCTTACAAAATGATTGGTAAAGGAAACAAAACCATTAGAGTTGTAAGACCAATGGTTGATGGAGTAATTACTGATATTAGAGCAACTGAAGCTCAATTACGTTATATTTTTACAAAATTAAGAATTACAAAACAATTAAGACACTCAATTATGTTATTAGCATGTCCTTCAGTTATTACTGAATTAGAAAAAACTGCTCTTAAAAAAATCGCTGTTAACTTAGGTGCTGACCAAGTATTCGTTGAAGAAGAAGTTAAAATGGCTGCATTAGGTGGAGGAGTTAATATTTATGCTCCAACAGGAAACTTAATCGTTGATATGGGTGGGGGAACTACTGATATAGCTGTTTTAGCATCAGGAGATATAGTTCTTTCAAAATCAATTAAAGTTGCAGGAAACTACTTAAATGATGAATGTCAAAAATTTATTAGATCTCAATACGGATTAGAAGTAGGATCAAAAACTGCTGAATCAATTAAAGTTAATGTTGGTTCATTATCAAAATACCCTGATGAAAGACGTATGAAAGTTTACGGACGTGACGTTGTTTCAGGATTACCAAGAGAAATTGAAATCACACCAGAAGAAGTACGTGAAGTGTTGAAAGTTCCAGTTTCAAGAATTATTGACTTAACAGTTCAAGTATTAGAAGATACACCTCCAGAATTAGCAGGAGATATCTTTAGAAATGGTATTACAATTTGTGGTGGTGGAGCATTAATTAGAGGAATCGATAAATACTTCGCAGATACATTACAATTGCCAACTAAAGTTGGAGAACAACCATTACTAGCTGTTATTAATGGAACTAAAAAATTTGAATCAGAAATTTGAGAAATTATTAAAGCTCAAAGAGCTCATGAAGATATCATGAGCAGATAATAATCTATCTTTTTGTAGTTACAATTAAAAATACACAAAGGAGGTTTTGTCTATGTATATAGAAAACAAAAGACCTTTTATTAGTTTGGATTTAGGGACAAGTAACATTCTTGCTTATGTTTCTGGTCAAGGAATTGTTTATAATCAACCAAGTCTTATGGCTTATGATATTAATCAAAATAAACTAGTAGCAATCGGTCAAGAAGCTTATGAAATGATTGGTAAAACAAACGATAACATAAGAATGGTAACTCCTTTAGTTGATGGAGTAATTGCAGATCTAGATGCTGCAAAAGATTTATTAGAGCACATATTTGATAGATTAAAAATGATGAATTTTTGAAAAAACTCAGTTGTTGTTCTTGCTTGCCCAAGTGGTGTTACTGAATTAGAGCGTGATGCTTTAAAAATGGTAGCTAGAGACATGGGCGCAGATCTTGTTGTTGTAGAAGAAGAAGTTAAAATGTCAGCTATTGGTGCTGGTGTTAATATCGAACTTCCTCTAGGTCATTTAATAATTGATATTGGTGGAGGAACTACTGATATTGCTATTATTTCAGCAGGAGATATAGTTCTTTCAAAATCAATTAAAGTTGCAGGAAACTACTTCAACGAAGAAATTTTAAAGTTTGTTAGAGCAGAATATAACATTGCTGTTGGTATTAAAACTGCAGAAAATGTTAAAAAAAATATTGGCTCATTAGTTAAATATCCAAATGAACGCTCAATGCAAATTTATGGAAGAGATATAGTTTCAGGTTTACCAAAAGAAGCAACAGTTAACTCAGAAGAAATAAGAAATGTTCTTTTGGGAGCTTTTGGAAGAATAACTGACTTAGTGATTGAAGTTATGGAAAATACACCTCCAGAATTAGCAGGAGATATCTTAAAACAAGGTATTATCTTGTGTGGTGGTGGTGCACTTGTTAGAAATGCAGACAAATATTTTCATGATATCTTTCAGTTGCCAACTAAAATTGCTGCAGATCCTTTGAACTGTGTAATTGAAGGAACAAAAGCATATGAAAAAATAATTCTAAAAAGAATTGAAGAAGGCTTCTATAAAGGAACTCAAGAAACTTTTTTACAAACATTAAAAAAATAATTTTAAAACAAAAACCTTGCTTATAAGCAAGGTTTTTGTTTTTTTAATTTAATTAATATATTATTTTGTTTCTCTATTTTTTTTAAGTTGTTTTTGTTTGATTTTGTTTTTTCGTTCTAATGCTCTTTTTTCTCTATTTAGTTTTCTTTGTGTTGCATTATCTTTAAATTCTTTAATAAAGTTGATTTTAAAGATTCCATCATTTAGTTGTTTTGGCAATAATACATTTAATAAAACCCCAACTATTGTTGCTATAAATAGTCCTGTAAACTTAAATCCAGACCTCCCTAACTCTATTTCCACTCCACTAACTCCTAAACCTACTCCAATCGCTAAAGTTATAGCAATTACAAATATGTTTTTTGCATTTGAGAACTTCACTTTTCCTTCTACTAAAATTTTTATTCCGTTAGATGCTATCATACCAAATAGTACAACCCCTATTCCTCCCATTACAGGAGTAGGAATCATATTAATTAATTGATTAAAAGGTGCTATAAAACTCATTGCAACTGCAAATATTGCTGCTAAACCAATCGCTCAAACACTTGCTATTCTTGTCATATTAACAACACTAGTATTTTCAGCATAAGTTGCGTTGGCAGGACCACCTACTAAGCCGGCAAACATTATAGAGACCCCATCTGCCATTAATGTTCTATGAATTCCTGGGTTAGAAATATAATCTTTATTTGTTATAGATCCAATATTAACATGTTCTCCTAAATGTTCTGTCATTGTTATAATTGCTATTGGCACTATTGCCACTATGGCAGGCCCTATTTGTTCAGATTTTACTGATCAAATTTTTTTAAAACTTGGATATCATTCTCAATTTTGTATATCGCTCATAAGTGATGTATTCAACAAACTTAATCCTGCTTTTTGAAATGAAAAATGAATTATTATTGCTAATATATAACCTACTACTAAAGCAAGTAAGATTGGTATTGCCTTGAAAAATGTTTTTGCTTTTAAAACACATATTGCTGCAACTAATATTGTAATCGTTCCTAAAAGAATAGCTAATCATTGAGGATAAGCTACATATCCCGCTTGTCCTTGTTGGATAGTATTTGAAATTCAACCGTCTTTTGCATCATTTCATAAACCCATATTTTGTAAAGCACTTTTTATAGCACTCATTCCAATAATTATAATTATAGGTCCTGTAACAACTGGTGAAAATGCTTTTTTAACTCATGATGAACCAGTTCAATATATTATAAATCCCATAAGTACATATAAAACACCAACTCCAAATACTGCTATAAAAACTGCATTTCCTCAGTCTTTATAACCTAACCCAATTGTTGTCATATATGCAAAACTACTTCCTAAATATAAAGGAACTTTAGCTGCTGTTAAAGCAATATAAATTAAAGTTCCAACACCAGAACAAAACAATGCCATTGAAACGTTCATAACCGGCTCACCATTAATGCCTGCAGATAAACTGTTCATAATCATGGGTACAAGCACTGTTGCACCAAACATAGCAAAAACATGTTGAATTGATAAAAGTATTCATTTACCAACATTTTTTGGTCTTTGATGTGGTTCTAATATTAAGGTTACTTTAGTAAGTTCCTTTTGAATTTCTTCTTTATTTTCTTGCATAATATCTCCTTACATTTTTTAATAATAAATTTTAATATCTCCTTTCTAATTTTTCTAAAAGTGATTATATATTAGTTATTTAAATTTTTATATAGAGATTTAAGTTTAAATAAAAATTTTTTTGTGTTATTTTGCTTATTGATTATTTGCATTAAAGCTGTGAATTATACTCAAACCATTTAAAACTCTGAGACTGGTTTAGTAAATATAATTGCTTTATTAAAATTGTCAATGTATAATAAAAATACAAATGTTTTGTAATTAGGAGGAAATATGAAATTAGAAGATCGTACATTTATCGCCCTTGATTTAGGGACAAGTAACATTCTTGCTTATGTTGGTAAACAAGGTATTGTTTATGACGAACCGTCAATCATGGCTTATGATACATTCACAAACGAATTAGTAGCTTTGGGTCAAGAAGCTTATGAAATGGTAGGAAAAACACACGAAAGTATTAGAATGATTGTTCCGATTAGAGATGGAGTTATTACTGATTTAGAAGCTGCAAAAGATTTATTAAAGCATATCTTTGCAAAATTAAAAATGTTAAATGATTGAAAAAACTCAATAATATTATTAGCTTGTCCAAGTGGAGTTACCGAACTTGAAAGAGAAGCTTTAAAACAAGTAGCTTATGATATGGGAGCAGAAATCGTTCTTGTTGAAGAAGAAGTTAAAATGGCTGCATTAGGCGCAGGTTTAAATATCGATTTACCAAGAGGAAATGTTGTAATTGATATTGGTGGAGGAACTACTGATATTGCTATTATTTCAGCAGGTGATGTTGTTATTTCAAGATCTGTTAAAGTTGCAGGAAACTTTTTTGATGAAGAAATCAAAAAATATATTCGTTCTGAATATAACGTAACAATTGGTGATAGAACCGCTGAAAATGTTAAAAAAGAATTAGGCTCACTTTCTAAATATAAAGGTGAAAAAACAATGTCTGTATTTGGTAGAGATATTGTTTCAGGATTACCAAAAGAAGCTGTAATTAGTTCAGAAGAAATTAGAAATGTTTTGGTAAACTCATTTAGTGTAATTACAGATTTATTAATTGGTCTTATGGAAAATACACCTCCAGAATTAGCAGGAGACATAATCACAAATGGTTTTATGATTTGTGGTGGTGGATCAAAAATTAGAGGAATTAAAGAGTACTTTAACGGGATATTCTCAGTTCCTTGTACACTTTCACCAAACCCATTAACTGGTGTTGTTGAGGGAGCAAAAGGGTTCCAAAAAATCATTAATAGACGTTTAGAAGCAGGATACTATGGTAAAAATGCTAAGGACGTTAAAAAAGGAAGTCAAAGTAAATATATTTAATAAAAAAATCTTTTCAAATTGAAAAGATTTTTTTATTAATCTATTTTAAAAGCTTTTTTAGCATTTCTTGAAGTTATATCTATAACGTCATGCTTATTTAAATTTTTTATTTTTGCGATTTCATTAACTGTGTATATGATTTCTTTTGAGGTATTAACTTTTCCTCTGTTTGGAACAGGTGTTAAATATGGAGCATCTGTTTCAACTACAATGTTATTTAATGAAAGTTTTTTAACTGCATCTTGTAACTCTTCTGCTCCTTTAAAAGTAATTACACCTGGTATTGATATGTAATAACCTTTGTCTACAAATTTTTTTGCTAACTCATATCCCCTTGTGAAACAATGAATTATGACGTTTTTAACTTTCATTTTAACTAAAATTTCTAATGCATCATTATAAGCGTCAACTTTACCGTCCTCATCCCTTATGTGCATCATTACTGTTAAATTATTTTCTAATGCAATTTTAATTTGTTTTTTTAAAACCTCTTTTTGAATTTCTACATAATCTCTTGTGTAGTAATAATCTAGTCCAATTTCTCCAATTGCTACGATTTTATTCGCATGTGCTAAAACTTCTATTTCTTCTAAATCACTTTGATTAATTGCGTGAGCTTCATTTGGGTGAATTCCTACAGCGCCATAAACTTCATCATACTTTAATGCGTATTTTGCAGCTTGTTTTGATGATGGAACATCATATCCAACACAACAAAATCTGTCTACCCCAACAAGTTTTGCTTCTTTTATAATTTCTTCAGTGGTAATTCCTAATTCTTTATACTTAGGATCATTAAAGTGTGTATGTGTATCAAAAATTCTTGCCATTATATTCCTACTTTCCTAAACAGTATTTTTTAAAAATATTGTTGATTACTTCTTCATCCATCTCTATTATACCAAGTAAATTATTAATGATTTCTAGTGATTTATACAAATCAATACTTAAAATGTCAAAATCGAAACCATTTTCAAGATTTTTTATTGATGAATTTATCAAATTTAAAGCTATTTCTAAGTTTGTTATATCATTTATATTTGTTAAAATAGGCAAATCTGCGACCAATAAGTCTTCATTATTATACAAACTTTGTATTTTTTCAATCAACTTATTAACTTCTTTGTTTTTTGCACTTACACAAATTATATGCTTATCTTGTAAAAAAACTTTTTTTATTTCTTCTTTTGATAAAATATCTGCTTTATTTAAAACTATTAAATATTTTTTACTTTTAATTTTTTTAAATATGGTTTGATTGATAACTGGTTTGTCTATAACATATAAAATTAAATCTGATTCTTTAATTTGATTTAAACTTTTTTCAATACCAATTGATTCGACTTGATCATTTGTTTTTCTTATTCCTGCTGTATCTGAAATTTTTAATGAAAAGTTATCAAAGCTAATCTCGCCTTCGACGATATCTCTTGTTGTGCCTTCAATATTTGTAACAATTGCTTTGTCTTCATTTAATAATGCATTTAAAAGTGAAGACTTCCCAACATTTGGTTCGCCAATTATAGTTGTTTTAATACCTTGATTTATAAATGTTGCTCTTTTGCTTACTTTTAAAATTTCTGCTATTAAGTTAAATGTTTCTTTTAAAGATTTTAGTATTTCTTCAGAACTTGACCCTTCAATATCATCATAATCTGGATAATCAATTGAAGTTTGTATTCTACTTATCATATCTAATATTTTTTCTTTAATAATTATTACCTTATCGTTATTTTTACCAACAACTCCAATTGCATTTAATTTTATAGATAAATTATTTTTTGCTTCAATTAAATTATTAATAGATTCTGCTTGCAAAAGGTTTATTCTTCCATTTAAATATGCTCTTTGAGAAAACTCTCCTGGATTAGCCAGTCTTGCTCCGTTAAAAATTAATAACTGTAAAATTTTATTTGTTAATAAAACTCCTCCGTGACAATTTATTTCTACGACATTTTCTCCTGTAAAAGAATTATTTTCTACAAAAGTTAAAATTAAAGATTCATCAATTAGTTGATTATTATCATATATTTTTCTTAATTGTTGAACGTTTTTTTCGATTAAAGGTTTTTTTAATAATTTATTTACAATATTAAAAGCTTCTTTTCCAGAAATTCTAATTATAGAAATTGCTTGTTTAGATAAGTTTGTTGCAGGAGCAACAATTGTGTCTTCTAAAAATAATTTCATAATTCACCTCTTCGCCATTATATCAAAATAAAAAGACAGTTATTTTATTTAACTGTCTTAAAAAATATTTTTATAATTTTTCCAGCATCAACGTCTAAAGATTTTCAAACTACTAAATTATAACCTAAAAATAATTTGTATAACTTTTCTCTTTTGTTTTTTGAAACCGGTAAAGTGTATAAAGTTTCTTTTTTTGTTAAACAAGTTCTTATCAATTTTTTAATACTATCTTCTGTTGTAAGTTTATTTCCTAAATACAAATGGTAATAGTCTACTATAGTAAAGTTAACTGTTATATTAAATTTTAAGTGACACATTATTTCTATAAATTTTTTCAAAGTATTTTTTTTTGAATTGAGAATGAAAGTTTTTGGTTTTATAAAAATCTTGTTTGTGTGACTTTTTTTATTTGCAATTACAGAAAACACCTTTACATTAAAATTTGTTTCTACAATTTTTTTGATGAATTCTAGTATTTCTAATCTTTTAGAATTAGATAAAAATAAAACCAGTTCTTTATCTTGATCTCTGTAAATAAAATTTACATTAGGTCTTACTTTATTAAAGAAGTGGTAAAATTTTTTATTATTTAGCTTTAACATTTTTTTCATTATTCTTTTCAATTTTCTTTACTTTAGCTGCTCTAATTTTTTCTCTTTTTTTCAATGCTCTTTTTGATTTACTTTCTTTTAAATAATGGAATAAAATAGTTTGAGCTATTTGAAGTGTTGATGAAAAAATTCAATAAATTGCAACCCCTGAAGCAACTGTACTAACAATAAATATAAATACTCCAATAAAAATTAATTGGAATATTAAAGTTTTTTTCTTAGCTTTTCTTTGTTGTTCTGATTCTAGATGTTTTTTCTTTTTAAATGCATTTAGAATCATTGGCATAAACATTGATAAAACTTGCATTGGTAAGTAAACTGCAATTAATGCAAGATATATTCAGTTTCCTTCTTTAATTTGAGTTCAAGGTTGTTCAGTAAGTGTAACTTCTCCAACGGTTGCTGTTTTAAGTGCATGAGTTGCTCTAACAACAGTAAACATGGCAAATAAGAAAGGCATTGATAAAAATGATGTTGCAATTGAACTTATTGGACTAATTCCTTCTTTTTTGTAAAGAGCCATTAATTCCATTTGCTGTTTTTGTTTAGCTTGCGGGTCATTTGAACCTTTATATTTTTGTTGTATTTCTGCTTGCTTACCTTGAAGACTTGTCATTTTCTCTTGATTCATCTGCGTTTTTAGCGTAAATGATAAAACTATTAACCTAACTATAATTGATGTTAATAATATTGCAAATATTACAGAGACACCATAATTAGATTTTGTTGGATCTAAGAATCCATCAGTTGTCCCTGAAAAAGCTCTAATAAATGCCGTTAATAAGTAAGCTAATGGATAAACGAAAAATCCGTAAAAAGGAGATGCAGTTACTGTAAAGGCTTCTGCCCAATTAGTAATAACCTTTAGTTGATATTCATAAAAAACGCCGTCTTTATCAGTTGAAAACCAGTGAGTTTTTGAACCAAAGTCGTTTAAACTTTTAATTATAAATTCAAAAGCTACCCCTGGAGCATAAACTTTATTCCCTGCCATATCAGATACTTGATTAATAGTATATCCTTTTGTATACATTTGAACACAACCCCAAAGAATTGAAATCATAACAAATATAAATAAACTAATTTTTATTCAAGCTCAAATTTTTTTTAAAATATCTTTTTTTGTCCGTTTTCCTTTACCGTTATTATTCAAATACTTCGAATAATCTTGCTTATACAAAATTTACACCCCTTTCTATTAGTTTAATTTATTTAATAAATTGTTAAGTTCATCAAAATTAAAAGCATAGTTTTTTGCCAAAAACTGGTTTCTTGCCATAATAACTATTTGATATTGTTTTATTTTTAAAGTTGGTAGCAATTCAAATATCATTAATCTGATTTGTCTTTTTACTTTATTTCTAACAACTGCATTTCCAATTCTTTTACCAACAGAGATTCCGTACTTAAAGTTTTTTTGACTATCTTTATTAAAATACACTATAAAACTTCTGCCTTTTAAAAAATTTTTTTTACCTATTATCTTTTGAAAGTGATGATTTTTTTTAACTATATTTTCATTTTTCATATTAAGCGCTTAATTTCGCTCTACCTTTAGCTCTTCTAGCTTTGATAACTTTACGCCCGTTTTTTGTTGCCATTCTTGCTCTAAAACCATGAGTTCTTGCATGTTTAATTTTACTTGGCTGTCATGTTCTTTTCATAGTTGTACCTCCTTTTTAAAGAAAACTTCATTTAAAATTATAACTTATTTCTTTGTTTAATTTCATATAACTTTGTATTTTATTACATTAATAGATTGGTGATAATACGTGGATAAATTAATATGTGGATAACTATTATATACCTTATATTTACTAGTTTTAAATATATAAGTTTTCCACATTAACTTAAAAAATATAGTTATTCTCTAAGTCTTTTTCTCAAAATAATGTGAATAACTTATAATTAGTATGTTTATAGGAGACAAAATT